>JBBDQU010000042.1 GCA_040905865.1 Alphaproteobacteria bacterium | reverse complement strand
GATCGGAATCACCCGGGTGATTCCGATCAAACACGATCCGATCTATCCCCGATGCTACAGTGCGATCAGGGCGGCGGCGACGCGGCGATCTTCCGCCATCAGCACATTATAGGTCCGACAGGCCGCCCCAGTATCCATCGTATCCAGCACGATGCCCGAATCCCGCAGCGTGCGTCGCAGCGCCGGCGACACGAATTCATGCCGCGACCCGGTCCCCAGCAACAATACCTCCACCGGCGGGACGGCTTCCGTTACCGCGGCAAAGCTTTCGGCGTCGATCTGGTCGAACGCGGAAACATGCCATTCCAGGGTGCGGTCGGGAAACACGACGATCGACTGTTCATGGACGACCCCCGACACCCGGAACAGCCCCGGTCCATAGGCCCCGATGAGCTGGCGGTCGCCGGGGATGAGCGGTGTCATTTCCATCCCGATGCCGTCCGTATCCGGCCAGTAACCATTATTCCTGAACGGCGGGAAGCCCGTCTTCCACCCGCTCTTCCGCGACCCCGCGATCCGGGCGGATATACAGCAAAAGCGGCACCGCCAGGGCAATCGAGGAATAGGTGCCGATCACCACGCCCCAGATCAGGGCAATGGCGAAACCCCGGATGACCTCACCGCCGAACACGTACAGCGCGATCAGCGCCAGCAGCGTCGTCAGGCTCGTCACCACGGTGCGGGACAGCGTCTGATTAATGGAAATATTGAACAATTCCTCGTAAGGCATTACTTTATAACGCCTCATGTTCTCCCTGACCCGGTCGTAAACGACGACGGTATCGTTGATGGAATAACCTGCGATCGTCAGGATGGCGGCCACCGTGGCGAGGTTGAACTCGATCTGCAGCAGCGCGAAGAGGCCGATCGTCGAAATCACGTCGTGCAACAGCGCCAGCACCGCGCCGACACCGAACTGCCATTCGAACCGGAACCAGATATAGACAAGCATCGCCAGCATCGACGCCAGCACCGCATAGATGGCCGCTTCCCGCAATTCGCCGCCGACGGTAGGCCCGACCAGTTCGGTCCGGCGGTATTCCACAACGCGGTCGCCCAGCCGGGATTTCACCGCCGTGATCGCGGCCTGTTGCGCATCGCCGTCGCCTTCCTGCCGCTGGATACGGATCAGCACATCTTCCGGCGCGCCGAATTCCTGCAATGTCACTTCGCCGAGATTCAGCCCGCTCAGTTCGCCGCGCAGCATCCCGATATCGGCGGGGCCGTCCGTTCGGGCCTCGATCAGTATCCCGCCCAGGAAGTCGATGCCGAGATTGAGGCCCTGCCCGAAGTAAAGGCCGAGGGACCCCAGGATCAGCACACCGGACAACGCAAACGCAACGATCCGGCGGCGAATGAACTGGATGTTCGTATTGTCGGGAATGAGTTTCAGCGTTTTCATCAATCGCTTCCTATGCCGGCAATACCTGCGGCCGCGTCCGCCGCAGCCAGAGAACGACAAACAGACGGGTCACCATGACGGCGGTGAACATCGACGTCACCAGCCCGATGCTCAACGTCACCGCGAAACCCTTGATGGGGCCGGTCCCGAAGACATAGAGCAGAATGGCGGCAATCAGGGTTGTAATGTTCGCATCGATGATGGTCGTCATGGCGCGGCGATAGCCCGAATCGATGGCTGAAATCGGCGTCCGCCCATTCCGCGTTTCCTCGCGTATGCGTTCGAAGATCAACACATTGGCATCCACCGCCATGCCGATGGTCAGAACGATCCCGGCAATACCCGGCAGGGTCAGTGTCGCCTGCAATACGGACAGCAGTGCCGTGATCAGCGCGATATTGAAGAACAGGGCGATGTTCGCCAGCACCCCGAACAATCCATAGGAAACAACCATGTAAACCAGCACAAGGCCGAGCCCGATCAGGCTGGCGACCTTGCCCGATTCGATGGAATCGCGGCCAAGGCCCGGACCGACCGAACGTTCCTCAAGGAAGGTTACCGGCGCCGGCAAGGCGCCGGCGCGCAGCAGCAGCGCCAGATCCTGCGTTTCCTGAACCGTGAACCGGCCGGTGATGATGCCGCTGCCCCCAAGAATGGGCGATTCGATATTCGGCGCGGAAATCACCTCGCCGTCGAGAACGATCGCCAGGCGGCGATTGACGTTTTCCCGGGTCGTATCGGCAAAACGGCGCGCGCCGATGCTGTCGAAACGGAAACTCACGACCGGCTGATTTGTCGCCCCGAAGCTCGGCTGGGCGTCGACCAGGTGGTCCCCGCCAACCCGTACCCGTTTCTGCACCAGGATATGCTGGACCTGACCGCCGGGCCCCCTGTCGCGCATCGGCAGCAGCAAGGATGTCGGCGGGACCCGTCCGTTGAGCGCCTGCTCGACCGAGTTCGACTCGTCGACCATGTGGAACGTCATTTTTGCCTGTTGACCGATCCGGTCCTTGAGCTCCTCGGGATCGTCGACCCCGGGAACCTGCAGCAGGATCCGGTCCTCGCCCTGGCGCTGGATTGTCGGCTCCAGAACGCCCTGCGGATTGATCCGGATTCCCAGAATGGCAATGATCTGGTCCACCGTGCGGGCTATCAGCGCCTTGCGGCCCGCCTCGGTCATTTGCACGGAAAAGGCGCCGCTATCGTCGACCTGCACTTCCATTTCGTCGGCCGATTCACCGGATGCCGTGAATATCCCCGTCCGGTACAGCGCACCGACCTCACTGCGAATGGCGTCCAGGTTGGCCGGATCCAGCAGGCGAAAGACAACCGCATCGCCGGATACCGCAAGGCCCTGATATTTTACCCTGGCGGCGCGCAGTATGCCGCGAATCCGGTCTGTTTCGTCTTCCAGGCGATCCTTGATCACCACATCGCTGTCAACCTGCAGCAGCAGATGCGATCCGCCCTGGAGGTCGAGGCCAAGACTGATCTGCTTGCCCGGCAAGCCGTCCGGAACGCCTTCGAACAGCGCCCTGTCGAAAAAATTCGGAATGGAATAGACAATGCCCAAAGCGCAGATGACCGCGATCAGAATCTTGTTCCAGGTGGCAATTTGAACCATGAACGCCCAGCTCCGTAACCGCGGTTATCCCGCTATTTCTTGCCCAGGAGCTTGCCCATAAAGCCGCCGCCCTGCTGTCCAGCGCCACTGTTATTCGCGGCGCTGGGCGTGGCGCCGGGTTCCGGCTTTGTCAGAACGGTGGAAATCGTCGAACGGGCAATCTTGACCCGGACCCCTTCGGCGATTTCGATCATGGCTTCGTGATCGTTCAGAACCTTGGTGACCGTGCCGTATACCCCCCCGCCGGTCACGATCTTGTCGCCCCGCCGCAAGGCTGCGACCATCGCCTGATGGGCCTTCACTTTTTTCTGCTGCGGCCGGATCAACAGGAAATAGAACACGGCGAAAATCAGCACGATCGGCATCATCGAGGTGAGCAGGTCACCGCCGCCAGCACCACCAGCTTGCGCCCAGGCCGGGGATATAAACATGGAACTCTCCCTATCTTGCCGCACCCACATGCACGGACGGCGGAATATAACGGTCCAGCCCGCAATTGCAATCGCGCGTGCGGTCATTGACGCGACATTGCGGGCCTGTAGCGGCGATAATATTCCGGTTCGCGATTTACCGCGATGCGCGACAGTCGCGGACCCGCGAAAACCACCACGCAGTTAATGCCGTAAACGCCGTATTCAAGCGAATTCCGGCGCGATGCGCAGAGAATTGACCGGGCACCCCGCGGCGGTTAGGTTCCGCCGCCTGTTTCATCACTTCCGGAAAACCAGCATGTCCGATCAGGATATCGTCACCCTGCTGTCGCGTATCGCCGACAGTCTCGAGCGCCTCTCCCCGGCGCCGGCGCCGGCTACCGATTTCAATTCCGCCGACGCCTTCGTCTGGCACGCGGAAAGCGGCACGCTGGAACCGGTAATCGAGGTTAATCGCCTTGATATATCCCTGCTGCAGGGGATCGAACGGCAGCGCAATACGCTGTATGAGAACACCATGCGCTTTACCGAAGGACTGCCGGCGAACAACGCGCTGCTCTGGGGCGCACGCGGCACGGGCAAAAGCTCGCTGGTGAAGGCCGTGCATGGCGACATTGTGGGCAAGGCGCCGGGCAGCCTGGCGCTGGTCGAAATTCATCGTGAGGATATTCCCTCCCTGCCCCGGCTGCTGACGTATCTGCGTCAAAGCGCGCGCCGCACCATCCTGTTCTGCGACGACCTTTCCTTCGACGGCGACGACGCCAGCTACAAATCGCTGAAGGCGATCCTGGAAGGCGGGATCGAGGGCCGGCCTGCCAATGTTATCTTCTACGCCACGTCCAACCGTCGGCACCTGCTGTCGCGCGACATGATCGATAACGAACGTTCCACCGCGATCAACCCGTCGGAAGCCGTCGAGGAGAAAGTATCGCTATCGGACCGTTTCGGCCTGTGGCTTGGTTTTCACAACAACGATCAGGACACCTATTTTGCGATGATCGAAGGCTATGTGAAGCACTTCGGCCTGGAGATCGGCGAAGCGGAATGGCGCGCCGAAGCTATCGAATGGTCGATGACCCGGGGAGCGCGCTCCGGCCGCGTCGCCTGGCAGTATATCCAGGACCTCGCGGGACGCCTGGGCAAGCGTATCGGTTGACTTATCTACCCTGACGCAAGATTCGGCAGGTATTTCGCCGGATCCACCGCCGATTTCCCCTTGCGGACCTCGAAATGCAGTTGCGGCGTGGAGACGCTGCCGGTGCTGCCCACTGTCGCGATGGGCTGCCCGCGGCGTACCGTATCGCCGCGGCGTACCGAAATCGTATCGTTATGCGCATAGGCGGTCATGTAATCATCCGCGTGGCGTATCAGGATCATGTTGCCGAAACCGAGCAGTGCGTTGCCGCTGTACACGACGATGCCGTTTTCCGCCGCGCGTACCGGCGTTCCGCGCTCAGCGGCAATATTGACCCCGTCATTGTGCAAGCCCTGTCCCTTCGATCCGAAGGACGATATCAGTTTTCCCCGGACCGGAAGCAGGAACGTCCGCCCCGATCGCGGCGGCGGCATCGGCACCGAGGGATTGGCAGCCGCCTGTTTCACGCGCGGGGCCGATGCGACGGGTCCGGCGGACGGCGTGTCGCTGCCGGCTGAAACGGGGGGCGATTTATCCGTTTGACGCGCCACTGTTTCCGCCGCAGCGGCGGGGACGGATGTTGCAGCGTCCTCCACCGGTTCCGGCAGGCGCAGGCTGCGTCCGGCGACAATCATATAGGGCGGCGGAATATCGTTCAGCCGCACCAGCGCATTCATCGCAACCCCATAGGTTCGCGATATGCCGTACAGCGTTTCACCCGTCCGGACAATATGGTCCCGCGGCACGGGAACGCGCAATGTCTGGCCGGGCCGCAGGACATACGGCGCCTGCAGATTGTTCAGCTCGATAATGCCGCGAATGGGAACACGGTAGATGCTGGCTACGGCATATACGGTTTCGCCGCTGCGTACCTGGTGCAGCCCCGAATACCGTGAGGTCGGCGTGGCGGGGGGTAATTCCGCCTGCGTCACAGACCTATCCCTGCCCTGCACCGGTACTTTCGCCGGCGTTTGCGGCGCCGGTCGGGTTTCAGTCGGTCGATTGCGTTCGTCGTACAGCACGACGCGGGCCGGTTTGGTGAAGGGTCCGGACGAACACGCCGCGAGGACCAGCGCCGGCATCGCTATCGCACCGGCGATACGGATGAAATTGCGGGATCGGCGCATTCGCGAAGTCATGGCCGCCCCTACCGAGACTCCGCCTGTCCTGATACCGTTGCGGCGACCGGCATCCCCTCCACCAATGGCAGAAATCGCACCGGGCCGCAATCCTGCGTATCCAGCCCGTCCACGGTGCGGGTCACACGCAGGATCCGCTGTTCATGCCGCTCATCGCCGACAGGAATGACCAGCACGCCGCCGATGGCCAGTTGTCCGGCCAGCACGGGCGGTATTTTTGGCGCGGCCGCACAGACGATGATATGGGTAAAGGGCGCCTGTTCCGGCCAGCCGCGCCAGCCATCGCCGGTCTTCGTGGTAATGTTGCGCCGTCCCAGCGCCGTAAACCGTTGTTCGGCGCCGCGCAGCAGTTCACGATGCCGTTCGATGGAATAAACCCGGCGGCACAAATGCGACAGGATCGCCGTCTGGTACCCGGAGCCGGTACCGATTTCCAGCACCTTCACCCGGTCATCCACCGCCAGCGCCTCGATCATCTGCGCGACGACCCGTGGACGGCTGACTGTCTGGCCGTGCCCGATCGGAAGAGCCGTATCCTCATAGGCCCGATCGCAGAACGCTTCCGGCACGAACATGTCGCGCGGCACGCGCTCCATCGCCGTCAACAGGGCAGTATCTATTATACCGCTCTGCCGAAGACTGAGAATGAGCCGTATTTTTTTCGATGCCGAAGTCATGGAAAGAATTTCTTCAGGCTGCGCAGTGTGCCCTGATGGGTCAGGTTCATATGCAGCGGCGTTATCGAAATTTCATGCCGTTCCAGCGCCTGATAGTCGGTATTGCCCGCGCGGACCGCGCGATTGACCGCCGGGCCGATCCAGTAATAGGTGATCTGCCGCGGATCCTTCAATTCCCGAATATCGTAGCCGGCCTGCCGATGCCCCTGGGCGACGACGTTGACGCCCGCCACCTCGTCCGGCTTGCAGTCGGGAAAATTGACGTTCATCAGCACATCGGATGACCAGCCAGCCTCGATCAGCTGGCGAATGATACCCGGCGCGAAGGCTTCCGTCGTTGGCCAATGCGCTATTTTCTCGTCATTGGTTTCCTGACTCAGCGCGATGGCGGGAACATCAAGGATCGTCGCTTCCATGGCGCCTGCAATGGTGCCCGAATAGGTCACATCGTCGCCGACATTGGCGCCGCGATTGATCCCCGAGAGCACCAGATCGGGCGGCGTTTCCTTCATCAGTTCGGAAACCGCGAACAGCACGCAATCGGTCGGGCTGCCGGTCAGCGCAAAGCGCCGTCGGGACAGCTTCCGAAGTCGCAGCGGCTGGGTCAGCGTCAGCGAATGTCCCGCGCCGCTCTGCTCGGTTTCCGGCGCCACGACCCATACATCGTCGGCAAGGGTCTTTGCAATCCGTTCGAGAACCTTCAACCCGGGCGCATTGATCCCGTCATCGTTGACGACAAGAATTCGTGTCGGCAATACCCCTGCCTCGGCCATGATCAGGCGCCCCCGGCTGCTTCGATACGTTCCATGCCGCCCATATAGGGCCGCAATGCGCCCGGCACGGTCACGCTGCCGTCGGCATTCTGGTAATTCTCCAGCACCGCGATCAGCGCGCGACCGATGGCGATCCCGGAACCGTTCAGCGTATGCACGAAACGCGTGCCTTTTTCGCCCTTCGGCCGGAACCGCGCATTCATGCGTCGCGCCTGGAAATCACCGCAGTTCGAACAGCTCGAAATTTCGCGATAGGCGTCCTGCCCCGGCAACCAGACCTCTATATCATAGGTCTTTCGCGCGCTGAATCCCATATCGCCGGTGCACAATGTCACCACCCGGTAGGGGAGTCCGAGACGTTTCAGCACTTCTTCGGCACAGCCGGTCATGCGTTCCAGTTCCGCATTGGACTGGTCCGGATGCGTAATGCAGACCATCTCGACCTTGCCGAACTGGTGCTGGCGCAGCATGCCCCGGGTATCCTTGCCCGCGGCTCCGGCTTCCGAACGGAAGCACTGGGTCCAGGCCGTCACACGCTGCGGCAGCACCTCTTCGTCGTACAGGACGTCCGCCGACAGGTTGGTCAGCGGCACTTCCGCCGTCGGAATCAGCCAGTAATCATCCGTGGTACGATAGAGATCCGCGGCGAATTTCGGCAATTGCCCGGTGCCGTACAGGGCGTTTTCCCGCACCAGCGCCGGCGGCGATACTTCGGCGAAGCCATGTTCCGCCGTATGCAGGTCGATCATGAAATTGCCAAGCGCACGGTCCATACGCGCCAGCGCGCCGCGCAGCACCACGAAACGGGAACCGGACAGCGCCGCCGCGCCTTCGAAATCCATCAGCCCGAGCGTTTCGCCAATGTCGAAATGTTCCCGCGGCGCGAAATCGAACGCCGGCTTCTCGCCGACCTTGCGCCGTTCGACGTTGTCGGCTTCGCCGCCGCCATCGGGGACGTCATCGGCGGGCAGGTTTGGCAGTTCCTCCAGGATCGATGTCAGCTGCGCTTCCAGCGCTTTCGCGGTTTCCTCGCCGGCGGCGATATCGTCCTTCAGGCCCTGGACCTCGGCGATCAATCCATCCGCATCCTCGCCGCTGCGTTTCGCCAGCCCGACCTGCCGGGATGCTTCATTGCGCCGCTGCAGCATTTCCTGCAGCGCCGTCTGGGTCGCGCGGCGCCGGGAATCGAGTTCCAGGATTTCCGGGGATACGCCCGGAAGCCCGCGCCGCGCGAGACCGCGGTCGAACGCTTCCGGCGTCTCGCGAATGTAACGTAAATCGTGCATCTGGCCCTCTTGCGGTCGGGACGTCTTCCCAGCCACCATGATACGCGCTGAATCGCGTTTATAGGTCAAGCCCCGTCGCCACGTCCACCGCTCATAACATGTTGAGATTCAAGCGTCAGGCTGGGAATTCATCTTCCCGTTCGGCGTCCGCGGTTTCCTTCTGCTGCCGCTTCTCGGTCATGCGCGCGCAGAGGATCGAGATTTCATACAGAAATATGATCGGGATCGCGAGGCCAAGCTGGCTGATCGGATCGGGCGGCGTCAGGATCGCCGCGGCAACGAAGGCAATGAGGATCGCATAGCGGCGGTTCTTGCGCATCCCGGCAGACGAAATGAAGCCGATCCGCGCCAGCAGGGTGAGAATGACCGGCAGTTCAAAACATAGCCCGAAGGCGAAAATCAACTGCATGACAAGCGACAGATACTGGTCGACCTTCGGCTCCAGTTCGATCGCCAGATTCCCCGCGGCCGCCGCCTGCTCGAAGCTGGCGAAAAAATTCCACGCCACCGGCAGGACCAGATAATAGACGAAGGCGCCGCCCGCGAAGAACAGCACCGGGGTTGCCACCAGAAACGGCAGAAACGCCCGCTTTTCGTTTTTATAAAGACCCGGCGCCACGAACAGCCAGACCTGGATCGCGATAACCGGAAAGGAAATGAAGGCGCCGACGAAAAAGGCGATTTTCAGATCGGTGAAGAATTTTTCCTGCATCGCGGTAAAAATAAGACGCCGCGGCTGCGCATCTTCCGCCCACATGTCCGCGAGCGGTTGCACCAGGAAATTGAACACCGGGTTGGCGAAATAATAGGCGACGATAAAGCAGAGGACGAATGCGCCGACCGACCACATCAACCGGGCCCGCAGTTCCACCAGATGCTCGAGCAGCGACATTTTGCCGCCGTCGCCGTTTTCCTCCGGTTCGTCGGTCATCCCTTTTCGCCCGCGGGTTTGGCGGCGGGAACGGCCGGCGGCGCGGCCTCCGTCTCCGACGGCTTTTCAGGCTTCACGATGGACGCCTTCGCCGGGCCGGGCGGTTTCTCCGGGGTGTCCATGGACTTTTCAATGTCACGGATCGAATTGGACATCTCGCCGGTCGGGTCGATGGCGTCCTCGATATCGCGCTCGAGGTCGAAATCCTTCGCCCGCTGGAGCTCCTTCTTGATGTCATCGAGCTCGGTTTCACGCGCGAGGTCGTCGATGCTGCTCTGGAATTCCCGGGCCATGCTCTTGATCTTGCGGGTCCAGAGCGAAACCGTGCGCAGCACGCGTGGAATTTCCTTCGGTCCGACCACGAGAATCGTGACGACCGCGATGATGAAAAGTTCCTGCCAGCCGACGTCAAGCATGTTCAGACACTGTCAGCCCCAAGCGACCGCCCGATTTCCGGAACCGGGATCAGGAAGCGGACTTGGAGCCTTTCTCCGGTTCGGCGGCATCCCTGGAAACAGTAGCCGGCCGATCGTCTTCCAGAGCCTGGGAATCCTCCGCCGTGCCTTTGTCGTTTTCATCCTTGATGTTTTTCTTGAAGGATTTCAAACCTTTGCCGAAGTCTCCCATCAGGCTGGAAATTTTGCCTTTTCCGCCAAACAGGACCAGCACGACCACCAGCACGATCAGCCAATGCCAAATGCTAAAAGCACCCATTATTCATTCCTTGCAAATTCATCAAAACCCGGCAGATCCGCTTGTCGGCGATCATGACAGTAAACAACCGCTCACCGCAACGATCAGTCTAATCCGACGATACCATATCATGTAAGTGTTCGGCAGGGAAAACAAAGGCCTGCGCGCGGTCCAGGGTCACGACAAGCGGCGTATTCTCCGGCGGCAGGAACCGGCCCGGCATGCGGGAATGCAGATGCAGTTCGCCGTCCTCTCCCCGGCCGATGCGGAGGTGAATCAGGCTGGTACGGCCCAGCATCCGCGACGCGATCACGGTCGCCACGCTGGCGGGCTCGAAATCGCCCGTCGCCGGACCAAGCCGCAACGCTTCCGGGCGGATCAGAATATCCGCGCAGGCACCCTCGTCCAGCAGGCCCGCCGGCAGGTCGCCAAACGGCGTCGCGACCCTGCCATTGCAGACCGTGCCGCGCAGCCGGTTCACCTCACCGAAAAATTCCGTCACGAAGGCGTCATGCGGCTGGCAATAGAGTTCGACCGGCGCGCCGCACTGTATCATCCGGCCGCCGCGCATCACCGCGATCCGGTCGCCCATGAACATGGCTTCTTCCGCGTCGTGGGTCACCATCAGGGCCGCGGCCCCGCTTTGCTGCAGAGCATGCAGGGTCTGGTCGCGCACCTGATCGCGCATCCGTGCATCCAGCCCGGAAAACGGTTCATCGAGCAGCACGAGCGGCGGCTTCGGCGCCAGCGAACGCGCCAGCGCCACCCGCTGCTGCTGGCCGCCGGACAGTTCGTGCGGGTAGCGCGCGCCGTAATCCCCCATCACGACCAGTTCCAGGACTTCCGCAATCCGTGCCTGCCGGTCACCGGCGGGCAGTCGCTGAAGGCCGAAGCCGATATTCTGCGCGACCGTCAGATGCGGAAACAGCGCGTAATCCTGGAACAGGAAGCCGATATTGCGACGCTCTGGCGGGAGATCCGCTCCCTTGACGACGGCGTTCTTTCCATTCAGCAGGACACGACCCCGCTGCAGCCGTTCCAGCCCGGCAACGATGCGCAGGACCGTCGTCTTGCCGCAGCCGGACGGCCCCAGCAGGCAGACGACTTCCCCGGCCCGCACGGACAGGTTCAAACCATCGACGGCAACCACGCCGTCATAGGCGTGGCCGACATCTTCCAGCGCGATAACCGCGGCCGAATCCGTCATTTCATCCCCTGCTCCGGCTCACTCATCCAGCGGAATGGCATCGTCCGGTTCCACGGCGTCATAAGGGTCTTCTTCCATATCCGGCGCATCCGGATCGGAATCCTGCGCCTCGTCATCCGCGAAGGCCGACAGCAGGCCGAGCCCGGGTCGCCGCTCGAGCAGACCCGCCGCCTTCAACTCCTCGATACCCGGCAGGGCCTCAATGCTTTCCAGGCCGAAATGATCCAGGAAGGCTTCCGATACGCCCCAGGTGACCGGACGACCCGGCGTCCGCCGCCGGCCACGGGGCCGGATCCAGCCGGCCTCAAGCAGGATGTCCAGCGTTCCGCGGCTGGTCGCCACGCCCCGGATTTCCTCGATCTCCGCCCGCGTCACCGGCTGGTGATAGGCCACGATGGCCAGCACTTCGAGCGCCGCGCGGGACATCTTGCGTTGCACCGTCCGTTTCAGGCGCAGATGCGGCCCGAGATCCGGCGCGGTCCGGAACGCCCAGCGCGTATCCAGTTGCACCAGATGCACGCCGCGATTGGCGTATTGCTCCCGCAGTTCCGAAACCAGGCCAGGAATATCGGCGCCCTCCGGCATGCGCTCCGTCAACTCGCGAACGGATAGCGGCTCGCTCGACCCGAACAGCATCGCCTCCAGCAGGCGCATCAGTTCAAATCTATCCATTGTCGGGGTCATTTTTTCTGCCACGCAGGAAAATGGGCGCGAAGGTTTCGGACTGGCTCAATTGCAGCTTGCCCTGCTTGGTGAGTTCAAGGCTGGCGGCAAAGGTCGACGCGATGCCCGACCGTACGACAAGCGCATCGCCGTCGCCCTCCGGCAGGAAATTCGACAGAACGGTCCAGTCCGGAATATTACCGATCAGCTTGCTGAGACGGATCAGCGCATCGTCCATCGAATACAGGTTCAGCGGCGCAATATGCAACACCGAGGATTCGTTGCGTTGCCGGATCAAGCCGTAGACGGACAGCAGGTCATACAGTTTGGCGGTGAACTCCGTCGTCGTCTCGACAATCACCGGGTCCGGCGCGCCGCGGGCGAAGAATTCCTGGCCGAGTTGCGGCAGTTGCATCAACTGCTCGGAGGCCTTGCGCATCGCTTCCAGGCGCTGCAACTGAAACGCCAGCCGCGCGGCCAGTTCGGCGCCGGACGGCTCGTCCGCGTCATCGTTGTGGGGCAGCAGCAGGCGCGATTTCAGATAGGCCAGCCACGCCGCCATGACCAGGTAATCCGCCGCAATTTCCAGCCGTAATTCCCGCGCCCGCGCAATAAAGGCGAGGTACTGGTCGGCCAGCGCCAGAATGGATATCCGGGTGATATCGACCTTGTGGTCGCGGGCCAGCGCCAGCAGCACGTCGATGGGGCCGGAAAACCCGTCCAGGTCCAGCACCAGACTGTCATCCAGCGACACGACGTAATCAGGTGTTTCGCTTTCAAACGCGTCCGGGGCGCCGTTCTGTGTCGTTTCTTCCGCCATAGGCTTTGCTGGAGCACCTTCAGTAAGACAGATCAGGTTTACGCCGCGGTTGGGTCGCTGGAGGCGATTCCAACAAACCACGGTCTGATCTAATGAATGCCGGCAGCCATCGCAATGGCTTCTGTCAGATAGGCAACCGGACCGCCGACAACCCAGGAAAATACGTTCACGTCATAGCCGAATTCCCGGCCGACCAGCGGCAGCAGGAAAATCAGACCGATCAGGATGAACAACCCGTATTTTTCCAGGCGCGCCAACGGGTCCGCCAGATATCCCGGCAGCAGTCCAACCGCCACTCGGCCGCCGTCAAGCGGCGGCAGCGGCAGCATGTTGAACACCGCCAGGATAACATTCAGTTTGATGGAATTGACGAGGTTCGCGACCACCCAGGGCGCCACATCGTCCGGCAGAAACGGGGCCCCGTGCAGCAGCAGCGCCGAGCCGTAGGCAAGGATGAAATTGGCTCCCGGCCCGGCGGCGGCCACCAGCACCATGCCCCGGCGCGGATCCCGCAGCCTCCGGAAATTGACCGGTACGGGCTTTGCCCAGCCGAACAGGAAGGGCGACCGCATGAAAAGCAGCATCGCCGGCAGTATGATGGTTCCGAAGCGATCGACATGGCGAAACGGATTGAAGCTGACCCGGCCGAGGATCTTCGCCGTGTCATCGCCGAGTTTCCATGCCGCCCAGCCATGCGCGGCTTCATGCAGCGTCACCGCGATCAGCACCGGAATGACCCAGACCGAAGCCGTCAGCGCAATCTGGCTGATATCGCCCATCATGGCAATTGCGACATCAGTTCAGAAAAGTGTTCCAATGCATTGTCAGGAAGGTCTTTTCGCGCCGACAAACACGCCCTTGCCGCAGTGATCCGCCGCTCGGCATCCGGCGACAGCCGGCCGCTCTCGGCGGCAACCGCCTGCATTTCCGGCATCGCGCCGTTGCAATGCAGGACCACGTCGCAGCCCGCCCTGCGCGCCGCTGCGGCACGTGCACCGAGCCCGCCCTGCAATGCCTTCATGGACAAATCATCGCTGATCAGCAGTCCGTCGAAGCCGATCGCGCCCCGAATGACGTCCCGAATGACAATTGCCGATGTTGTCGCCGGATGGTCGGGGTCCACGGCGTCATAGACGACATGGGCGGTCATTGCGGCGGGCATGTCGGCCAGCGCGCGAAAGGGCGCGAAATCTGTGTCTTCCAGCACGTCCCGCGCAACGGTCACGACCGGCAGGGCCATGTGGCTGTCCTGCAGAGCCCTGCCATGCCCCGGCACATGCTTGACGACCGGCAGCACGCCGCCAGCCATGAAACCGTTACAGGCGCTTCGTCCCAGCATCGAAATCGCAGCCGTATCCGCGCCGAACGAGCGGTCGCCGATGATGTCGTGGGCGCCCGGCACGCACAGATCGAGCACCGGCGCGCAATCGACATCGATACCCAGCGCATGGAGTTCCTCCGCCTGCAGCCTGGCGTTAAGCCACGCCGCCGCCACCCCGGCCTCCGGACTGTAAGTATACAGTGCACCGATCCGGCCCGCCGGCGGCGCCTCGCGCCAGTGCGGCGGCTTCAACCGCGCCACGCGGCCGCCCTCCTGATCGATCAGAACAAAGGCGGCGCCGCCTCCGGAACATTCCCGCAATTCCGCCACGAGCCGCCGCACCTGCGCCGGCGTTTCGATGTTGCGGGCAAACAGAATGAACCCCGCGGGTGCGGCATCCCGGAAGAATTGCCGTTCGCTGTCACTCAGCGACGGCCCCGCACAGCCGAAAATTACCGCGTTGGCCACATTCCCGGATTGGGTCAATTCGTTCACCGCTTGACGACGAAGCAGCCGATCTTCTTTTCCTTCAGCGCCTCACAGACCTTCTGTGCCGATTCCTTGTCGGCAAACGGTCCACCCTGCGCGCGGAAAAAAGTACCCTTGCCGGGGATTTCCACCTCTGCAACGAACAGCGTCACATCGGCCAGCAGCGGACCCGCTTCCTTCGCCCGCTTTTCCCAGGCGATTTTCGCGGCATCCGCGGTTCGCAGCGACGCCAGCTGAATCCGGAAATTATCCGCCACGGGCGGGGCCGCGACCGGTTCCGGCCTGGGCGGCGCCACCGGTTCCGGCACGGCGACCGGCGCCGGCTTTTCTTCGACGGCCGGCCGGGGCGCGGGAACGGGCGCAGGCGGCTCTGCCGGCTTTGGCGGAACGAGTGACTGCGGTGCGGGCTCGGGCAATGTCGCCGTATCCGCCGGATTCGGCGGTGCATCGGCGCTGCCCGGCGATTCGAGCGGCCCGGTGATGGATGGCGGCGGCGGGGGTGACGCCAGGACCGGCGGGGTTTCCGGTACATCGAGCTGCGGATCGGCCACGGGTGGCGGCGCTACGGGCGCTGGCGCCACCGGTACCGGCAGCGGGTTTTCCGGCGGCGGCAGCAGCCGTTCCACCTTGGCGACATTGTCCGACCGGTCTATCGCGCCATACACCTGTTTGTCCTGATCGGGAATTTCCCGGCCGCCCGGATCCTGCGGCGCAATTTTACTCGGCCCGGCAGCTTCCAGCAGCGGCGCGGCAAACTCGCTGCCTTCGCGAATACCCGTGCTGTAGGCGTACCAGACCACGCCGGCAAATCCGGCAACCGTGACGATCGCCAGCGTTGCCGGCAGGAAGCGACGCAGATTGCCCGGCCCTGCATTGCCACCATCCTCGGCGTCGAGCCTGTCGAGTTCCGTTTCGATCGGGTCTTTGCCATTAACCATCGCGCAATTCCTCGACCGGGGTTACCCCCATCAGTTCCAGTCCCGACGCGATGACCGTTTTCACGCCGGTAACAAGCGCCAGTCTCGCTTCCGTCAGCGAGCGGTTATCATCGATAACCACCCGCAAATCCACCTGTTCCTTGCCCTTGGTCCACAAGCCATGGAACCCGGCGGCCACGTCATGGAGATAATAGGCGATTCGGTGCGGTTCATGGGCAATTGCCGCCGCCTCGACCGTGCGCGGCCATTGCGCCAGAAGCCGGATCAGCGCCAGTTCCGCTTCGTCCGCCAGAAGCGACAGATCCGCGCCCTTGCCGTCCGCATCCGCCAGGTCCGGAAACGCCCCCGCCGCCATACGGGCGACCGAATGACAGCGCGCATGCGCGTACTGGACATAGAAAACCGGGTTGTCGCGCGACTGCTCCGTTACCTTGGCCAGATCGAAATCGAGCGGCGCGTCGTTGCTGCGCGTCAGCATGATGAACCGCACGACACCGGCCCCGACTTCGTCGATCAGGTCGCGCAGGGTCACGAACGTCCCGGACCGCTTGGACATCTTGATCGGTTCACCGTTATCCATCAGCTTGACGATCTGGCAAATTTTGACATCGAGCGCCGCCTGACCGTTGCTGATCGCATCGGTCGCCGCCTTCATCCGCCGCACATAGCCGCCGTGATCGGCGCCCCAGACATCGATCAGCGCCTTCGCACCGCGCTGGAACTTGTCCAGGTGATAGGCGATATCGGACGCGAAATAGGTCCAGCTCCCGTCCGATTTCACCAGCGGCCGGTCGACCTCGTCGCCGAAATCCGTTGCCCGGAACAGCGTCTGCTCGCGCGGTTCCCAGTCATCCGGCTGTTTGCCCTTCGGCGGTTCCAGCACGCCCTTATAGATAAGCCCCCGTTCGGACAGGGTTTTCAGCGCCGCGTCCACCTTCCCTTCCTCGACCAGCCTGCGCTCGGACGTGAAGACATCGTGTCGGATGCCGAAGGCGGCCAGATCCGCGCGCACCATGTCCATCATCCGGTCGATGGTGAAGGCGCGCAGTTCCGGCAGCCATTCTTCTTCCGGGCTGTCCAGCCAGCGATCGCCGTATTGTTCCGCCAGCGCCCTGCCAACCGGGCAAAGATAATCCCCCGGGTACAGCCCGCTGGGAATTTCGCCGATATCCTCACCCAGCGCCTCGCGATAGCGCAGATAGGCGGAACGGCTGAGCACATTCACCTGCTCGCCCGCGTCGTTGATGTAGTATTCGCGCGTCACCGCATACCCGGCCTTGTCCAGCAGGGTCGCCAGCACATCGCCGAACACGGCCCCCCGCGCGTGGCCGATATGCATCGGTCCGGTCGGGTTGGCGGAGACGAATTCGACATTCACCGCCTCGCCCGCGCCGATGACCGAATTACCATAGGCCGTGCCGGATTCCAGAATATCGGTGAGGCAACCCCGCCAGACGGACGTGTCGAGCCGCAGGTTGAGAAAGCCCGGTCCCGCGATTTCCGTCGAAGCCACGCCCGGCGCGCCCGCCAGCCGGTCGGCGATCAGCGCCGCCAGGTCGCGCGGCTTCACGCCCGCCGGCTTTGCCAGCACCATCGCCGCATTGGTCGACATGTCGCCATGCGCCGCATCGCGCGGCGGATCGACCGTTATCCGCGAAAGGTCCAGAGCCGCCGGCAATGTACCATCGGCAACCAGACCCTCCAGGACACGAGCAATTTCGTTGCGGTACTCTGTAAAGATATTCATCGGTTCAACTGTTCTTTTCGATCAAATCGCGATGCTCCCGCAGCGCGTACTGGTCGGTCATTCCGGCGATATAGTCCGCGGCGATTCGTGCGGTTTCCGGCGAATTCGGCGACGATACCGCGCGCCGCCATTCCGGCGGCAACAGCTGTGGATTTCCGATAAACATTTCAAACAACTGCTTCACCACGACACGCGCCCGTCCCGTCTGTTCAACGACCGCCTCGTGCCGGTACATGTGCCGAAACAGGAAATCTTTCAGCGTGCGCTCCTTTTCGCTCATCGTCGGAGAGAACGCAACAACCGCGTCCCGCATTTTCCGGATATCCGCAACATCCGCCGGCGCCGCCGCGGCAAGCCGCCGCCCGGTTTCCTCAAGGACATCCTCCACCATGCCCCCGATCAGCCGCCGGACCATTTCATGCACCAGCCGCGTTTCCGCGACATCGGGAAATTCCGCGCAAACCCGGGCGAAAACCGTCGCCACATGCGGAACCTCACGAAGGTCGTCGACCGTGAAGGCGCCCGCCCGCAAGCCGTCGTCGAGGTCGTGATTATTGTAGGCGATATCGTCGGAAATGGCGGCGACCTGGGCCTCCGGCCCCGGAAACGTATCGAGTTCCAGCGGAAACAACCGGTCGATCGCCAGCAGTGTCGGCGACGGCGATCCGACCGGTCCGTTATGCTTGGCAATGCCTTCCAGCGTCTCCCAGCACAGATTCAGCCCGTCGAAAGCGGGATAGCGTTTCTCCAGCATCGTGAGAACGCGCAGCGTCTGTTCATTGTGGTCGAAGCAACCGAAACCGCCCATCGCCTCGTCCAGCGCCTCTTCCCCCGCATGGCCGAAGGGCGGATGGCCGAAATCATGCGCCAGCGCCTGCGCCTCGCACAGGTCCTCGTCCAGCCGCAGCGTGCGGCCCAGGGCGCGGGCGATCTGCGCCACCTCCAGGCTATGGGTCAGCCGGGTGCGGTAGTGGTCGCCTTCAGGCGCGACAAAGACCTGGGTCTTGTGCTTCAGGCGGCGGAACGCGGTCGAATGGATAATCCGGTCGCGGTCGCGCTGAAACGGCGTCCGATGGCGGCTTTCCGGCTCCGGAAAGGCGCGGCCCCGGCTTTTCGCGGCATCCGACGCATATGGCGCCAGCGAAATATTCATCCGCAAATCTCCTGACGGGAAAACATCCAATTGAAAGGCAGAGTTAGCACCCTACATAGGGTATGGTATACTGCGTGCGGCATAACTGGAGAATAGCATGTCCGACCCTTTCGCGACCGAAACCCTGCCCGGGGAAGCACAATTCACGATTTCGGAATCCGCGCGCGCACGTCTGGTCCAGATTTTCGAGGCGGAAAACAAACCTGACGCCATGCTGCGGGTGACCGTTTCGGGCGGCGGCTGCGCCGGTTACCAGTATGGATTCGACTTTGAAAGCGCGGTAACCGAAGACGATCTCGTATTCGGCGACGACGAGGTCAAGGTGGTGATCGACGACGTGTCGATGGGCCTGCTGAGCGGCAGCCAGATTGACTATGTAGACGACATGGTGGGTTCCTCTTTCCAGATCAACAACCCCAACGCGGTCACGTCCTGCGGTTGCGGCACCTCTTTTTCGACCTGATCCGCGCAAAATTCCGTGAAGATCGCCACATTCAACGTCAATTCGGTAAAGGCGCGACTGCCGCGTGTCCTCGAATGGCTGGAAGAAGCCGCACCCGACGTCGCCCTGCTGCAGGAAATCAAGACGGTCTCCGAGGATTTCCCGGCGCTGGAAATCTCCGCGCTGGGTTACCAGACCGCGATACACGGACAGAAGAGCTATAACGGCGTCGCGATCCTCTCGAAGCTGCCGATCGAGGATATCAGGATGGGCCTGCCCGGCGATGACAGCGACGAACAGGCCCGCTACATCGAAGCCACCATTGGCGGCCTGCGCGTGGCGTCGATCTATCTGCCGAACGGGAACCCGGCCGATTCGGACAAGTTCCCCTATAAACTCGCCTGGATGGACCGGCTGATCGCCCATGTCCGCGATATGCTGCTGCCTGCCGAAATACCCTTCGTGCTGGGCGGCGATTTCAATATCGTGCCGACCGATGATGACGTGTACGACCCGGAAGGCTGGGCCGATGACGCCCTGTGCCGGCCGGAATCGCGGGCCCGGTTCCGCACGATCCTGAATATGGGCGTGACCGAGGCGTGGCGCGCCCTGCACAAGGAAATCGGCGCGTACAGTTTCTGGGACTACCAGCGCGGCCGATGGTCGCGGGACGAAGGGCTGCGAATCGACCATCACCTGCTGTCGCCGCAGGCTGCGGACCGGCTTGTCGCCTGCGAAATAGACCGCAGGCCGCGCGGCAGGGAAAAAACGTCCGACCACACACCGGTCTGGGTGGAAATCGCCGACGCCGCCTGATCCGGGAACGGTACCGCCCGGAAAATTCACCCAATTCCGGCCCTGCCGGCTATTCCCCCCTGCAACGGCATTGTCTGACATGAGATTGTAAACCAGATTACGCCGGATTACCGGGTCCGGGTTTCGTCCCTCCACGCGCAAAGTAGAGGCCGCCAGAAATGAATGGTTTACGCAATTTTTGTCGGCCGGAGAGCCTGTTCTTCCTGGCACTTTCCGCAGGTTTTGGCGCCTATGCGGTATATCGTCTGGTCAATATTCCGCGGATCAATTATTTCGAAACGGTCTATACGTCGGTTGCGATCGCCGTTGCCGTGCTGGCCGCAATCGTCATTGCACTGCCGCCTCGACTGCAACGGAATCTTGCCTTGTCCGTGGCGGCCATGGCCGTAGTCGGCATACCAGGCAGCCTGTTGTTGCCCCATTTCGGCGTCAGCCCGGAAGCGGTCATCCGCCAGTCGGTCGCCCTGCTGCAACCGCCCGGCGACACGACCGGGCCGGAGATCCGAATCGAACGCGCGGCGGACAACCGGTCGGTCGACGAGGTCGTCGCATCGCTGCGGAATGCCGGTATTGAGGCCTATCGCAGCCCGTCCCTGCGCTCGCAGATCGAACTGGCGGATAATGGCACGCTCCCGTTACTGCCCCTGAGCGGCATTGCGAACGTCACGACCGCCAATTGCAACGAAGGCGACCAGCAGCAGTTTCCTGTCCTGCACAGCGACCGTTACGGTTTCAACAACGACGATACGGTTTACGCCATGGGCGGGGACCGCGTCATGCTGGTGGGCGATTCGTTCATCTACGGCCAGTGCGTCCACCAGGAACAGAGCATCGCCGGGCACTTGCGGCGAAAAGGCTATGCCGGGATATCCGTCGGCGTCGGCGGCAACGGGCCGCTGTTCAACCTCGCGGCCTTGCGGGAATACGGCAGGGTGCTGAAGCCGAAAACAGTCGTCTGGTTTTACACGGTGGGAAACGATCTTGAGGATCTGCGCGATCACGAACTGCGCAGCCGGATCCTGATGCGCTATTTCGACAGCGACTACACGCAGGGGCTGGCCCGGCGCCAGGGCGAGGTGGACCGCATCTGGAAGACCATCTGGAACGATCCGGACCGCTGGCGGCCGCTGATTGACGCCCATGGCACGAACGCCGCCGCCTACGCGGCAGACGGCCGGGAGGAGGCGGCTGACGTCCTGCGGCGCCTTCGGGAGGTCGCGGGAACCGGAATGCCCGATATTGCATCCGTCAAGGATTCGGCCGATGTCGCGAAGATTATCGGGCTGATCCTGCGCACCGCAAGACGCGACGTGGAAGCCTGGGGCGGCAGGTTGTATTTCGCGCCGATCTGGGGTGCTGCATATTACCGCCTTGGTATACTGCCGCCGCATATCGACGCTGTCATGGCGGAAGCACGTGCGGCCGGACTGCCCTTCATCGACCTCGACCGGGCAGTCAGGGCCAGCGGCGACCACGACCTGTTCTTTCCCGTGACGAAAGATATGCCGCACCACAATTCCCGCGGCTATGAGTTGTTCGCGGACGGGATAATCGCGGCGCTGGCGCCCAAAGCGGGTATCTATATCGCGGAGGCGACATTTGGCGGAAACTGCAAGGGCGTGGCGCTGCCGCCCCCGATCATCAATATTGCCCGGGACGGCAATGCAACACGGGGCGTTTCCGGCGCATGTGCCGGCAGGCCGGAATGCACATTCAGGACGGGTAACGCCCTCGTCGGCGGCGACCCGGCCGGCGGCTGCGTCAAGGATTTTTCGGCGACCTGGCTGTGCCTGGAAACGAAGAATAGCGACAAAATTTACGTGGACAAGAACGAGACCGGTACGTCGCAGGTCACCCTGCGCTGCGACGACGGCAAGCCGACGCACGCCATATCCGTCGTCCCTAGCGGTAGCGCCGCAACCGCGCCGCCGAAACCGGCAGCCTCTTCGGCCGCGATTCAGGCGCACACGCCGAAGGCTTCCAGAGGGGAAATTTCGGGCGAGCCGGTCAACCGCACGGAATTTGAATACGTGTCCTATGTCGGCCTCGGTAACCGCGTTTCTGCCGATGGCGCGCCTTCCGTCGCAGAAACCGCGAGCATCATGGGGCGAGAAATCGTCCCCGCCGCGCCGGACAGCCGGTACCGGGTCATTGTCGAGGTGCCGGGCTACGCGAATAGCAGCGCCGAACTGGTTGTCGGCATTTTCTATATCGGCAGTTCCCACGCGGTCGCGTACCAGCGCCTGCCGATCGGCGACGGCAAGACGCGGGCGACGGCCAGAATCGCCCATGAATTCGATATTGGCGGGATTCCCCGGCTGGGGCTCGACATCCGTGTCGGGATCGGCGCGGGAGGTACCGTCTTCCTGAACGGGACCGAACAGGGCCGGGATGAGTCCGTCGCCAGACCGCAGCTGATCGTGGAAGAATATTCCGCACAATGAGCCGGTCCGCCATGCCCCCGCAGACCTACCCTGCGGAAACGACCGGCTGCGACAGAATCCACAGGCTGACCATCGTATAGGCGACCATCAGCGCCAGCATCGCCGCCTGACTGCGCCGGGCTGCGCGTGCGGTCGAAAACACGCGCAACGCCATGCGGTGCGACAGATACACCGCGAGCAGGTGGCCCATAACGATGGACGCCACCGACAGATACCAAACCGCGCGGGCGCCGATGATGCCGATATCGGTGCGGTAATCCGCGCTACCGAACAGGTCCCAGCCGAATCCGAACGGATCCGATGCCAGCGGAATAATCGCCTGTCCGGAAATCAGCAGGTAGGACAGGTAATGAGCCAGATGATAGGCGATGGCGATCGGCACCAGCGGCAGTACAAAACTGCCGGCGAGACGCGAGGCCGAAGCCCCTGCTTCCGCCAGGGCCATCACATGGCAGCACAGAAGATAGACGCCGATGAATCCCAGCAGAAAAGCCAGCATTGCCAGCGTCTTGATTGTTTTCAGCGGGTTCAGGCCAAATTCCGTCATCGCTTGTGCCGCGGGCCCCGCCAGCAGATCCTGCAGCAACCCTGCCCATGCCGGTGTTTCCAGGAACCCGTCGAAGGTCACGGTGGACAGGATCAGCAATACGAAGACGGTACAGGTAAAGGATACGGGGTTTTCGGTCAGCAGCCCGACCGCGGGCGGGCGCAGGACCAGCCTCCCCCGCCGGCCCTGCCCCAGAGGCGCGAAGCGTCCGAACAGTGAGAATATGGCCGAAAAAGCTTCCCCATTAGACAGCCAGGCCCGGGGACCGAACACCGCCATGCCGCCCCAGGTCACAGCCGAATACATGATAATCAGAAACGCAAGCTGGCGCGGCGATTCACCCGATTCCGACACGAGTTCCAGGCAGGCGAAGGTCCAGAACAGCACGATTGCCGGCCACATTCCAAGCCATGCGGGATATTCCCGAACGCGGTCACTGTCCCGCACGACCCAGCGGTAGATCGTCGACCAGGGGTTGACGAGCGACCACAGATCGCCGAACAGCGCGCTGATATAAGCGACACCGATCCAGCCGACGATCCAGACCGTGACAGGGGCGATATTCCGTTGCGGATTATCGACCCCGATGAACCCTGCCACGACCACCAGTAGGAACAGGCCGGCAAAGATAATTCGCAGCAGGCCGGTAACAAGCGGGCTGCACATTGCCCGGCCGGCCGCCGTATCTGACAGATCGATTTCAGCGGACGGTAACGCGTCGCCCTGCCGCCGCATGAACAGCGCCATCACCGCGAAGGAAAGCGCGACCGTCGCGCCCGCACCGGTCACGTACAGCGCCAGGGGGACCGGCAGGTCGTAGCGCTGCCCGAAGGCATGCGCCGCCGCCGGATATGGGGAGATGACAGCGGCGAAAGTCACAATTGACGCCGCGATCTCCATCCCCTGACGGTGCGTCATTGCCGTATCAGTCCGGATGCACTTCGATATACAGCAGCGCCGCATGGCCATGCCCCGCACCATGGCTGGTCAGGGGAAAGCGACCGCTGGCATGGGCCCTGAACGGCGTCGTAACCGATGTTCCGGGTTGCAGCATTATTTCAATGTCATAGCCATGGAGGTGCAGCTCCATGGCCGTATCGGATTGCCATTCGAATGTGACGGTTTCGCCCTGAATCAACCTGACCACATCGGCGCCGACAGGCTTGCCGCCGGCAAGGCGGATTTCCACGCGCCGCGCCTCGGCTGCCCGTGATCCGCCAGCAAGGGTTAACCCCGCCACACCGATCAACAGTTGCAGGAAACGCCGCTTTGATTGCGATACCATGGGAGAATTCGCGCCTTCGTCCCTACATGACCGACGACAGGCGATCCAGCGCATCGGCGAGCTTCGCCCGCGTTGCCTGTTCGGCCGCGAGGCGTTCCCGCTGCTCCTCGACGACGCTTTCAGGCGCCCTGGCCATGAACTGCGCGTTGTCCAGTTTCTTTTCCAGCTTCATCGCCTCGCCTTCGGTTTTGGCGATGGCCTTTTCAAGCCGCGCCTTTTCCTGTGCGACATCAATAACGTCCGCGATCAGCAGCGCTGAAATGGCTTCGCCGTGCACCAGTTGCACCGCACCCCTGGGGACTTCATCGCCCGGGACAGCCGATTCCAGCCGCGCCAGCCGGGTCAGCAGCGCGTTGTGCCGGGTAAGCCATGTCAAGCTGGTCTCATTGGCATCCGTCAGGCGCATCGGAATCTTGGCCCCCGGCGGCACGTTCATTTCCGATCGCAGCGACCGGATACCGGTAATCAGCCCGATCACCCATTCCATTTCCGCGCGCGCGTCGGCATCGGCGAGACCCTCGTCCAGGTCTGGCCATGACTCGTCGATCAGCAAATCGCTGTCGCCGAACCGCGTCCACAGTTCCTCGGTCACGAACGGCACGAAGGGGTGCAGCATTTTCAGGGTCTGGGCCAGTACCCAGGCTGTCGTCGCCCGGGTTTCCGCCCGCGCCGCGGCGTCATCGCCGGTCACCAGCGGCTTGGACAGTTCCACATACCAGTCGCAGAACGTGCCCCAGGTGAACTGGTACAATATCTGCGCGGCATCGTTGAAGCGGTAGACGGCGATGGCATCCGCGACCTCGCGCGCGCAACGCGCGGTTTCACCCACCATCCAGCGGTTCAGCGTCTGTTTGCACGCCGCCGGGTCGTAACCGGGCGCCAACGCACATTCGTTGATTTCGCAGAAACGCGCCGCATTCCAGAGTTTGGTCACGAAATTCCGCGAGCCTTCGACCCGCTGTTCCGACAGTTTGATATCGCGCCCCGGCGCCGCCAGCGACGCGAGGGTAAAGCGCAGCGCATCGCCGCCGAACCGGTCTATCAATTCCAGCGGATCGATGACATTGCCCTTCGACTTGGACATTTTCTGGCCCTGCTCGTCACGCACCAGCGCGTGGACATAGACCGTGTGGAAGGGCGGCGCTTTCATGAAATGAATGCCCAGCATCATCATCCGGGCGACCCAGAAGAAGATGATATCGAAGCCGGTGACCAGCACATCGGTCGGGTAATAGCGCGCCAGTTCCGGCGTCTCTTCCGGCCAGCCCAGGGTCGAGAACGGCCATAACCCGGACGAGAACCAGGTATCCAGGACATCCTCGTCCTGCGTCAGGGTCACATCCCTGCCGTAATACGCGTTGGCGGCCGCCTGTGCTTCCGCCTCGTCCACGGCGACGAAAAATTCGCCATCGGGGCCGTACCACGCCGGAATACGGTGACCCCACCAGAGCTGGCGCGAAATGCACCAGGGCTGGATATTGCGCATCCATTCGAAATACGTCTTGTCCCAGTTGCCGGGAACGAATGTCACCTGGCCGCTTTCCACCGCCGCAATGGCCGGCTTCGCCAGGGTCGCGGCGTCGACATACCATTGTACGGTCAGGTAGGGCTCGACCGGCACGCCACCGCGGTCGCCATAGGGCACGGTATGGAGTTGTTCCTCGACCCGGTCGAGACAGCCCGCCGCCGCCATATCGGCAACGATGGCTTCGCGCGCAACAAAACGGTCCATGCCACGGTATTTTTCCGGGGCATTGTCATTGATATGCGCCGAAACGTCGAAAATATTGATCATTTCCAGGTTATGGCGGCGGCCAACCTCGAAATCGTTGAAGTCATGCGCCGGGGTGATCTTCACCGCGCCCGACCCGGTTTCCGGATCCGCATGTTCATCGGCGACAATAATGATTTTCCGTCCCACCAGCGGCAGGATGCAGTAGCTGCCAATGAGGTGCGTGTAGCGTTCGTCGTCGGGATGGACCGCAACAGCGGTATCGCCCAGCATCGTTTCCGGGCGGGTCGTTGCAACGGTTAAGTAAGTATTTTCAAGTCCTTCTACAGGATACTTAAAGTACCATAGCTTGCCGTTGACTTCCTGTGGCTGCACTTCAAGGTCGGAAATTGCGGTCTGCAGCTTGGGGTCCCAGTTGACCAACCGCTGATCCTTGTAGATCAGGCCTTCTCGGTAGAGTTCGACGAAAACCTTGCGGACCGCGTCGCTGAGCCCCTCATCCATCGTGAAGCGTTCGCGCGACCAGTCGCAGGACGCGCCAAGACGCTTGAGCTGCCCCAGGATCGTGCCGCCTGATTCCGCCTTCCATGCCCAGACGGTATCGATGAATTTCTCGCGCCCCAGTTCCTTGCGCGAAGAATTGCCCGCCTCGAGCTGACGCTCGACCACCATCTGCGTGGCGATACCCGCGTGGTCCATGCCCGGCTGCCAAAGCGCATCACGGCCGCGCATGCGCTGATAGCGGATCAGGATATCCTGCAGCGTATTGTTCAGCGCATGGCCGATATGCAGGCTTCCGGTCACGTTCGGTGGCGGAATCACAATGGTATAGGGGGCGCCGTCCGGTTTGCGGCCGGCCTCGAATGCGCCGGCGGCTTCCCAGCGCCTGTAATGTTTTTCCTCTACCGCCTCGGGCAGATACGTCTTGTCCAGCATCGCTGAACGGTCCTCTTTTAATGGGGTCAGGTATTCGTCAACAGGACCGTGAAAAACGCCCCGTTACTCTCTTGCCTTGGCCGACATTTTCTCGACTTCCCGCTTGACCAGGCGTTCTACGATAACCGGCAGGTTGGCTTCAAGCCAGTCACGCAGCAATGGCCGCATCACTTCCTTGACGAGGGACTCCAGCGTACGGTCCACGTTGCCGAGGCGCATATTCGGGTCGATGGCGCCGGCGAGCGCTGCGAAGGCGCCGGCGCCCGCCGCCGTCGTTGCCGCCGAGACGAGCATGTCGTCGTCTTCGAGGATTTCATCCTCGAGCGTTATTTCGTCGACCGGTTCCGGCAGCGCGGGTTCCGGTTCGGGCTCAGGCTCAGGCTCCGGTTCGACTTCGTCCAGGAGTTCCAGTTCGTCGTCGTCTTCCGGTTCGGGCTCGGGTTCAGGCTCCGGCTCGGGTTCGGGCTCCGGCTCGGGTTCCACCGCAGCAGCAACCGCGTCTTCGTCGGCATCCTCGCTATCTTCCGAAATTATCTTCCGTATGGAGGCGAGAATTTCCTCCATGGAGGGTTCCTGGCTTTCATCGGTCATTACTTGCCCTTCCCGTACAGCACGTCAAACAGGCAGATCCTGGCGCCGGGCCAATGACCCGAAAGCGTGGGACAGGTGCGTGTCAGAGCCCCTTCAGAACGTCGTTCCGGGACGGTCAATCGTAACCCCATAACTTGTCCCGAACCTGCCGGTAATACTTCGTCTCGTCATACAAATCGACCGGCAGCGCCAGATTTGCCGCGGTCATGCCGCCGACAGCGGCCAGCAGCGCGTAACTTGCCACGATGGCGTCGCGCTGGTCCCTGACAAGGTTGACCTGGGCGTCGAGCAGCGCCTGTTCCGCGTCCAGGACATCCAGCACAGTCCGGGAACCGACCGCCGCCTCCTGCGCCACGCCCTCCTGCGCAATCCTGGCCGCGCTTACTTCCGCGTCGCGGGACAGGATGCTGGCCCGCGCCGAGTTGAACAGTTCAAAGGCGCTCGCCGCTTCCTCGATAGCCGAGCGGCGGGCTTCCTCGATTTCCAGCCGTCGCTGTCCGGCGAGTTGAATGGCCTCGCGTATCCGGCTGGATACCTCGCCCCGCTGATAGATCGGCACGGTCAGTTCCGCCGTGATGGTCAGATTATCGACATTCTGACCGCGCGCACCGGTGTTGCGGCCCTGCGCGGCCTCGCCAACGATATCGACCGACGGCAGCAACTCGCCCTTCACCTGATCGGCGAATTCGCGCGCGGCGCGCTCCGCGAACAGAACGCTGATCACTTCCGGATTTTTTTCCGCCGCCATTGCCGCCGCTTCTTCCGCCGAAGCAGGCGTCCCGGGCGCAAAATCGGGCAAAGGAACCGCAACGGGCAAAACGCCGACGATCTGCCGGTAAAAGGCCCGGCTCACTTCCAGATCGCCTTCCGCCTTGATTCGGACAGCCTTTGCGCGGGCCAGCGCCGCTTCCGCCTGAGCGACGTCAGTCCGCGTCACCTCGCCCACGTCGAAACGGTCCTGGGTCGCCTCCAACTGGCGTGAAAGCACCTGTTCATTACCGACATTGAGTTCGAGCACGGCTTCTTCACGAAACACGTTCATATAAGCCGTCACGCCGTCGAGCAGGACCAGCTGTTCGGTGGCGAACAGCCGGGCCCGCTGGGCGCTCACCAGGTGCTTCGCCTGCCGGATTTCCGCTTCGGTCTGGCCGCCGGCATAGACATTCTGCGTGACCGTCAGGCTGCCGCGAAATGTGTTCCGGTCATCGTCGCTCAAGGCGGCAATACGGTTGCTGCTCTGGTGCAGTCGGCTTGCCTCGCCGTTGATCCGCACATCCGGACGCCATCCGGACAATGCCTGCGGCACGCCTTCATCGATCGCCCGCAATGCAGCGCGTCCCGCTTCGATTGTCGGATTATTCTGGTAGGCCAACGCCAGGGCCTCGTCCAGGCTTTGCGCCTGCGCGGGAACCAGCGAAGCGACCGCAAATATCGCCGACAGCCCCGTAATCTTGGCCAACCGTTGCATTATCATCCCTTAATTGCCGGCATCCAGGATTATTGCCGGTTATGTTGTTGTCTCAAGACTTCATCCTGAAATTATTCGATTCGCACAATTCAAATAAGATAATATAAGGGTAACTACAAAATATTGACATATTATAGTACTAAAACACAAAACTTGAGGCTTTTCGGAACGCGTCGAGTACGGGAACCGAGGCATCGAACAAGGTCCGGTGCGAAATGGCGCCGCCGGTGCGCTGCAATACCGTCGCCCGGCCAATGCCATCGCCTTTGTCCATAACGCACACCAGCCGTCCATTTTCAGCAAGTTGCGCCTTCAGACTTTCCGGCAGGATCTGCACGCAGCCATTGATCAGGATAATATTGAACGGGCCCTGACCGCCAAGCCCCTCCTCGAGGGCGCCTTCGACGATCACGATATTGTCGAGCGCCAGATCGGAGAACAGCGTGTTCGCCGCGGCGAACAGCGCGGCGTCGCTTTCCACGACGAACACGGTTTCGACCATGCTGGCCAGCACCGCGGCTTCATATCCGGCCCCACCGCCGACCACGAGCGCCAAATCGCGCTCCGAGGGCGCCGCCGCCTGAATCAACCGCGCCGCCACGATCGGCTCCATCAGATAGCGGGCCGGGGCGATGCACAGATCCTCGTCCGTATATGCGACAGACTGCATCATCTCGGGCAGAAAGCGTTCGCGCGGCAGCGTCCCCATCGCCGCCAGAACCCCGCTGTCCGTGACCTTGTTGGGCCGCAACTGGCTTTCCACCATATTGTGGCGGGCAAACGTGAAATCCATCCTGGGCACCTCTGAACTGCAACTGAGCCGGCAAACGGCCCGGGCATCCGAAAGACGCGTGTTTCGGCGCTCCCCGATTCTCCGCGCCCGCCAGCGACAGTCGCCTGCCATATCAGGCCACTGGTAGGTTAACATACCGTTATCAGGCGGCAATCGGCGGCACGAAAACGGGATCGCAAAACCTACCGGGACCGGCTCCGTTATATCGCCCGGCATCGCAATTGACAATGCATCCGGGACGAAATCCCAGGGTACAATCATGAATCGTTAACGTGCGAGGATTTCGGCGCGGAATGCCG
>JBBDQU010000041.1 GCA_040905865.1 Alphaproteobacteria bacterium | reverse complement strand
CCTATATCTGCGGCGAGGAAACCGCGCTGCTGGAAAGCCTCGAGGGCAAGAAGGGCCAGCCGCGCCTGAAGCCGCCATTCCCGGCGATGTCCGGGCTGTATGGTTGCCCGACGACGGTCAACAATGTCGAAACCATTGCGGTGGCGCCGACGATCCTGCGCCGCGGCGCAACATGGTTCACCGGTTTTGGCCGGGAGAACAATCGCGGCACGAAAATCTTTTGTATTTCCGGCCATGTGAACAATCCCTGCAATGTGGAAGAGGCGATGTCGATTTCCATGCGGGAACTGATCGAAAAGCATGCGGGTGGCGTGAGCGGCGGCTGGGACAACCTGCTGGCGGTCATCCCGGGCGGCAGTTCGACGCCGATGTTGCCCAAGAACATCTGCGACGACGTGCTGATGGATTTCGATGCGTTGAAGGAACATCGCAGCGGCCTCGGCACCGCGGGCCTGATTGTGATGGACAAGTCAACCGATGTGATCAAGGCAATCGCGCGGCTGGCCTATTTCTACAAGCATGAAAGCTGCGGCCAGTGCACGCCGTGCCGGGAAGGCACTGGCTGGATGTGGCGCGTCCTGGAGCGCATGGCGCGCGGTGAGGCGGAAATCGCCGAGATCGACATGCTGCTGGACGTGTCGTATCAGATCGAAGGCCATACGATCTGCGCCCTGGGCGATGGCGCGGCCTGGCCGGTTCAGGGACTGATCCGGCATTTCCGCGACGAGATCGAGGCCCGGATCGTTGGACGCAAAAGCGTCGCCGTGGCAGCGGCGGAGTAGGAGCGGGACATGCCCAAACTTAAGATTGACGGCGTCGAGATGGAAGTTGAAGCCGGCCTGACCATCCTGCAGGCCTGCGAGGCGGCAGGCGTCGAAATTCCGCGCTTCTGCTATCACGAACGCCTGTCGATTGCCGGCAATTGCCGCATGTGCCTGGTCGAAGTGAAACCGGGACCGCCGAAGCCGCAGGCTTCCTGCGCCCTGCCGGCGGGCGAGGGCATGGAAGTCACGACCAATTCCGCGATGGTCAGGAAGGCGCGCCGCGGCGTGATGGAATTCCTGCTGATCAACCACCCGCTGGATTGCCCGATCTGCGATCAGGGCGGCGAGTGCGATCTGCAGGATCAGGCCATGGCCTATGGTCATGACGGCAGCCGCTATGACGAGAACAAGCGCGCGATCGCCGAACAGTATATGGGGCCGCTGATCCACACGATCATGACCCGTTGCATTCACTGCACCCGCTGTGTGCGGTTCTCCACCGAAATCGGCGGCGTGACCGATATGGGCATGCTTAACCGCGGGGAAAACGCGGTGATCACGACCCTGGGCAAAGCGGTGTCATCGGAACTGTCGGGCAATGTCATCGACCTGTGCCCGGTGGGCGCGCTGACCTCCAAACCTTATTCCTTCTCCGCCCGGCCCTGGGAGTTGACGAAAACCGAGTCGATTGACGTTATGGATGCGGTCGGCAGCAACATCCGGATCGACACGCGGGGCAACGAGGTGCTGCGCGTATTGCCGCGGTTGAACGAGGACGTGAACGAGGAATGGATTTCGGACAAGACCCGCTTCGCCTGTGACGGTTTGCGGCGTCAGCGTCTGGATACGCCCTACCTTCGCGGCGCCGACGGAAAATTGTCGCCGGTCGGCTGGAATGCGGCGTTTGACGCCATCTCCGCCCGGCTCAAGGGGCTGGACGGCAGTCGTATCGCCGCCATTGCCGGCGACCTCTGCGACGCGGAATCGATGTTTGCCCTGAAGGCGACGATGGCGTCGCTGGGATCCGGCAATCTGGATTGCCGCCAGGACGGTGCAAAGCTCGACCCGTCGCTGCGCGCGTCCTACCTGTTCAATACCGGTATTGCCGGGATCGAGAATTCGGACGCCTGTCTGCTGATCGGCACCAATCCGCGCTGGGAAGCGCCGCTGGTAAACAGCCGTATCCGCAAGCAATGGCTGTTCGGCGGTTATCCGGTCGGGGTTGTCGGCCAGCAGCACGACCTGAGCTATGATTACGACTATCTTGGCGCCGGCCCCGATACGCTGAACGAGATCGCCAACGGCGACCATCCCTTCGCCAGGGTTCTCGGCGATGCGAAGCGCCCGATGCTGATTGTCGGCATGGGCGCGTTGGCTCGTGACGATGGCGCGGCGGTCCTGGCGGCGGCGCGCGCGATTGCCGAAAAGACCGGCATGGTCGCGGATGACTGGAACGGCTTCAACGTTCTGCATACGGCGGCTGCCCGGGTGGGCGGGCTGGATCTCGGCTTCGTGCCGGGCGAAGGCGGCCGGGACACGGCGGGAATCCTCGATGGCGCTGCATCAGGCGAGGTCGAAGTCGTCTATCTGCTCGGCGCGGATGAAATCGACACGTCCAAGCTGGACAAGGCCTTTGTCATCTATCAGGGGCACCATGGCGATAACGGGGCGCATGCTGCCGATGTCATCCTGCCGGGCGCGGCCTATACGGAAAAAAACGGCACCTACGTCAATACGGAAGGCCGGGTTCAACTGGCGCGGCGGGCGTGTTTCCCGCCGGGCGACGCTCGGGAGGACTGGGCCATTATCCGGGCGCTGTCCGCGAAACTCGGCAAGGCGCTGCCGTTCGACGATATGGCGGCGTTGCGCCGGGCGATGCACGCGGCCTGCCCGCATTTTACCCGGATTGATGAACTGGAACCCGTCGTCTGGGGCGAATTCGGCGATGCCGGCGCGATGTCCGCCGATCCGTTCGTGTCGCCGATTGTGAATTTCTACATGACTGACCCGATCAGCCGGGCATCGGAAACGATGGCGCAATGCACACGCGAATTCGTGAATAGCGGTGAGGGGGCGACCGGCACCCATGGCTGAGTTCTGGTACACTTATGGCGAACCGACGGCCTGGATCGTCTTCTACATCGTGCTGATCGTTGTGCCGCTGCTGGGCGCGGTGGCCTACCTCACGCTGGCCGAACGCAAGGTCATCGGCTGGATGCAGTTGCGCAAGGGCCCCAATGTCGTCGGACCCTTCGGGCTGCTGCAGCCGATGGCGGACGGCATCAAGCTGCTCTTCAAGGAAACCATCGTCCCGGCCAGTGCGAACCGCGGCATGTTTTTCGCGGCGCCGATGGTAACCTTCGTGCTGAGCCTGATTGCCTGGGCCGTGATCCCGTTTGATGCGGGCATGGTGCTTTCCAACATAAACGTCGGTATTCTTTATCTTTTCGCGATTTCATCGCTGGGCGTATACGGCATCATCATGGCCGGCTGGTCGTCCAATTCGAAATACGCCTTCCTGGGGGCGCTGCGTTCGGCGGCCCAGATGGTGTCCTACGAAGTATCGATGGGCTTTGTCATCATCACGGTGCTGATGTTCGTGGGTTCGCTGAACCTGTCGGCCATCGTCGAAGCCCAGTCCGGCGGCATCCAGAACTGGCATTTCTTTGGCATCCTGTTTCCGATGTTCATCATCTTCTTCATTTCGACACTGGCGGAAACCAACCGCGCACCGTTCGATCTGCCGGAAGCGGAAGCGGAACTGGTGTCGGGCTACAACGTCGAATACTCATCAATGACGTTTGCGATGTTCTTCCTGGGCGAATACGCAAACATGATCCTGATGTGCGCCATGACGTCGATCCTGTTTTTGGGCGGCTGGATGGCGCCGTTCGATTTCGCGCCGTTCACCTGGGTGCCGGGGCCAATATGGTTTGCACTGAAAATCTCGTTCTGTCTGTTTGTGTTCCTGTGGGTGCGCGCGACCTTCCCGCGATACCGTTACGACCAGCTGATGCGGCTGGGCTGGAAGGTGTTCCTGCCATTCTCGCTGCTCTGGGTTGTCGTTGTCGGCGGCTGGCTGTTTGCGGCCGGCAAGGTACCGGGAATGTTATGATCATGACGCGCGACGGAAAGAAGGCGGATAATGGCGACACTGAATAACACCCTGCGCGGTCTGCTCCTAACGGAGCTGGTTCGGGGCATGACGCTGACGTTGCGGATGATGTTCCGGCCCAAATTCACGCTGAATTACCCCTATGAGAAGGGGCCGCTGTCGCCGCGTTTCCGTGGCGAACATGCGCTGCGCCGTTATCCGAACGGCGAGGAACGCTGCATCGCCTGCAAACTGTGCGAGGCGGTGTGCCCGGCGCTCGCGATTACCATCGAAGCGGAGCCCCGCGAAGACGGCAGCCGCCGCACGACCCGCTACGATATCGACATGACGAAATGCATTTATTGCGGCTACTGCCAGGAAGCCTGTCCGGTGGACGCCATCGTTGAAGGACCGAACTACGAATTCGCGACGGAAACGCGCGAAGAGCTGTTTTACGACAAGGCCAAGCTGCTGGCGAACGGCGACCGGTGGGAAGCGGAACTGGCCGCCAATATTGAAATGGACATGCCGTACCGGTAAACGAAGGCGCCATTGACGAGGCCTGTTCGTCAATGGCGTTGAGGGGAGCTCATGATAATTCAAGCCTTGGCGTTCTATATGTTTTCGTTCGCGGCGGTTGCCGCGGGCGTCCTTGTGATCGCCTCGCGCAATCCGGTCCACTCTGTCATGTTCCTGATTCTGGCGTTCTTCAACAGCGCCGGGCTGTTCGTTCTGATGGGCGCCGAGTTCCTGGCGATGATCCTCGTGATTGTCTATGTGGGCGCGGTCGCGGTGCTGTTCCTGTTCGTCGTCATGATGCTGGATATCAATTTCGTTGAACTGCGCCGGGGCGTTTTGCAGTATCTGCCGATCGGCGCGCTGGTCGGGCTGGTGCTGCTGGCTGAACTCGTGATCGTGCTGGGCGGCTGGGTATTCGTGCCGGAGGCTGTCTCAAACAGCGCCGCGCCGATCCCGCCGCTGGATCAGGTGACCAATACCGAAGCGCTCGGCCGGCTCATCTACACCGATTACATATACCTGTTCCAGGCCTCGGGGCTGGTGCTGCTGGTCGCGATGATCGGGGCGATTGTGCTGACGCTGCGCCAGCGGCCGGGTGTGCGGCGGCAGAAAATTTCCGACCAGCTGGAACGTAACGCCGAGGATGCGATTGAAATCGTAAAGGTCACGACGGGGAGCGGTATCTGATCATGTTGGAAATCGGCCTCGGTCATTATCTTACCGTCGCGGCGATCCTGTTTACGCTGGGCCTGTTCGGGATTTTTCTGAACCGCAAGAACGTCATCATCATCCTGATGTCGGTCGAACTGATGCTGCTCG
>JBBDQU010000040.1 GCA_040905865.1 Alphaproteobacteria bacterium | reverse complement strand
TTATCGCCGATTCAGAGCCCCGATGCACCTATCCTTCGTGAGAAATTCGGACTAATCGCGGAAAATCCGGATCCCGGCGGGGCGGTTTCGGCGCGGGCGGCGGGCGGCGGGCGACCATCGCAAAGGGCGATTTCACGAGTTCCCACAGGAGCCACCCCAGTACGATACCCGCGAAGCCATACACCAGGCTGGGCAAATCCAGCGGCAGCGCCGGCACGAAACGCTGCGCCGTGGCGGCGGCAATGTCGTAGTCGAAATGCCGGAAAAACACGAAGGGTTTCGTAAACCCGCCGGCCTGGTCGATGGCCCGGTAGGCCTGATCCAGCGCATCTATGCGCGCTTGGGTCAGCGCGGTAACCTGACTGCGTAAGGCCTCGTCCCGGATCACCGCACCCGTCTGACCGTTCAGCAGGGCGCCCTGCCCATGGCGCGCCTCGTCCAGATGCCCGCCAAGCCGCTGCAGATAGGCATGGATGAAGGCGAATATCTGCGCTGCCGCGAGGCCGAAAACCGCGGCGATCAGTGTGCCGGCCAGGTTGTCGATCTTCGCCAGGAACCAGTTCATTCTGCCTCGTCATGATCAAGCGCATTTGCCATATAGCACATCAGGTTTGAATGGAACCGCAACAGGCTCCATTCAAACCTGCGAAGGTGTTATTTTTTCAACAAGATAGATCGGATTCACACGTTGGTTGGATCGCCAGAGGCGATTCCAGGCAAACACCATCCGATCCAGTCCGCGCACCGATCTATTCCCGGAATGCGGCAAAATAGCGGCGCGCGCCGGTCAGTATCAGATCAGCACTGCATGATCTCGATGCTCACGCCGTCCGGGGCCGAGACATAGCACAGGCGCATGCCGTTCACGCCTTCCTTCAGCGGCACGGGAAACTGTACGCCCTTGGCTGCCAGTTCGCCGCAATAGGCCTTCAGGTCGCCTTCATACAGAAATCCGAAATGGTCGGTGCCCCATTCGTTATGGCTGGCGTAGTCGGCAAATTCGCCGATCGGGTTGGTCTTCGTCGGGGCCTCGCCAGGGCGTTTGCCGCGGATGATGATATTCGCCCCGCCCAGTTCGACGAAGATCTGCGGCGCGCCGCGCGCCATCGTGTCGGCGGCGATCACCGCGCCGAAGGTGTCCACATACCACTGCGCCGATTCATGCGGGGTTTCACTGATGATATGCACATGGTCGAATTTAAATGCCGGGTTGCTGCCACTCATGGTCTTTCTCCTCCGTTAATCCGTCACCCTCAGCCCCAAACCGTTTCCGCCACCGCTTCGCGTGCGGCGATGCGGCCGAAGGCGAGGCATTCGCCGATATTGCCCGTGCCCTGATACAGGTAGCTGTATATCGAACCCAACTCGCCCGCGCTGTACAGCCGGGGGATCGGCGTGCCGCCTTCGCGCCCTTCCGGCGCCTTTTCCAGGATTACGACATCCGCGCCCGGTTCGCAGGCGGTGACCGATGCGGCCACGCCCGCCGCGCCGAAGCCGACGACGACGATATCGGCTTCGATATCCCGGTTGTCCGGCATGGGCATCAGCTGGCGGGCAATGCGGCGGTCGAGCCGCCATCGACCGGCATGGTGATGCCGGTGATGTAGGACGACGCGGCGGAACTCAGGAACAGGCAGGCATCGGCGATATCGGCCGGCTGCGCGATGCGGCCCATCGGCGAAGTACCGGTCAGGCGGTAGCCGTGATTGCCGGCGGTCCGGCCCATGTAGGGGGCGACCATCGGCGTATCCACCGTAGCCGGGGCGATGGCGTTGACGGTGATCCCGCTTGCCGCCAGTTCGACTGAAAACACCCGCACCAGATGCGACAGCGCGGCCTTCGAGGCGGCATAGGCGCCGCTGGACGCCTTCGGCCGGATCGCGGCGGCGGAGGAGATGGCGGTAACGGCGCGCCGCCGCGCCGGCCCGCCCTGCAGCAGGGGCAGCGCCGCCCGCATGGCGATCCAGAAACCGCGCATGTTGACGGCGAAGACATCGTCGAAATCGCTTTCCGACATATCGGTCAGCTGTCCGACCCGCAGGATGCCGGCGGTAAATGCCAGATGATCCAGACCGCCCAGTTCGGCCGCCGCCATTTGCAGGACGGGTGCCACGGATGCGCTGTCGCGCACATCGGCGGCGGCGGTCAGCGCCATCGCCGCACCCGCGGCGCGCATTTCATCGGCTAACCCTTCAAGAAGCGTTGCATTGACGTCAAGCGCCGCAACACGGGCGCCCCGCGCCGCGAAGGCCAGCGCGGTTGCCCGTCCGATTCCCGACGCGGCGCCAAACACGGCCACCGGCCGGTCACGGAATTCCTCATTCTCAGCTCGCAAAATCGGCTCCCCAACCCTTTGTTTCTGCCGCCAATTATGCGGGGCAGGCGCGGCGCGCACAAGCGGGCCGGGGGCGGTGGTTTTCAAACGGCGGAACGCCTACTTGTAGCGATGCCGGATTTCACCCTGGCCAAAGCCGTCCTGGTGGAAATAGTTGGCCCTGGAGTATTCGGTGATGAGTTCCCGATAGGGCGTCGGCTCATATTTTGCCGGGTTGCCGGCATCGATGCAGGAATCGGCGACGCGGATGATGCGGTCCACATTGGGGCTGTGAAAATAGGCCATGGCGTAGCGGTCGGTTTCGCCGTCCACGATGACGCCGTGCGGCGTGGACAGGAACCGGTCGTTCGACATGCGCCGCAGGATATTACCGATATTGACCAGGAACGTGCCGGGCAGCACCGGCGGTTCCAGCCATTCGCCCGACGGCAGGCGGATCGCCAGCCCCGGCACGCTGTCGCGCGCCAGGATGGTCAGGAAGGAATTGTCCGTATGCGGCCCGGTGCCGAAATCATTGTCCTCGATCCGGGTCGGCGGGTAGTGCAGCATGCGCAGTTTCGCATTGTTTTCATCGGCGAAATCGTCGTCCAGCCAGTCCCGCGGCATGCCCAGCGCGACGGCGAATGCGGGCACCAGTCGCTGCCCCAGCGCGTTCAGGGCGTTGAAATAGGCCATTACGCCCGCGCGGAATCCCGGCAGGTTCTCCGGCCAGTAATTGCCGCCGCGCAGGGGCGTCTTGTTAATGACGTCGGGGTGCTCCGGCCCCCGGTCATGGGTCACGAAATAGGATTCGTTCTGGTTCGGCCGGGTTGCCTGATGCACGGTGGAGTGCCGCTGCATGCTGGCGTTGATCGGCAGGTAACCGATGTTGTGCGCGTCCTGCGGAATTTTCCGCTTTTCCGCCAGCGGCAGGGCGTGGAAGCGCCGGGACTGCGCGAAGGCGTTGTCGATCAGGTCATCCGGCACACCGTGATTTTCAATGTAGAAAAACCCGGTGGCCTCGCAGGCGCGGCGGATGTCATCCGCCAGCCGCTCCAGGGCGCCGTTCTCGCCCCGCAGAAACGGCGCGAGATCCAGCACCGGCAATCCCGCCAGCGCCGCCGCCGGATCCCGCGGCGCATTCTCCCGAAACAGATGTGTAGCCATCTCCCGCTCCGTTTTCAGTTCCTGTCAATCGATCCGCAACCCGGCCTGCTTCATCAGCGGCAGGACGCGCGCGGCGAAATATTCCATATCCGGTTCGTAGTCGAAGAAGTTGATCTGCACGCCATCGCAGCCGGCCGCCTTCAACTTCACGAATTGTTCGACGACCTGTTCCGGCGTGCCGAAGACATGGACATTGCCGCCGATGATGCGCTGCTGGCGCTGATGGCCCCGCCAGGACTGCGCGTCGCTCTGCTTCTGGCTGCCGACCATCGCGTCGACGGCTTCGGCGTCCTCGCCGTCCAGGATCGCCTGCACGATCTGCCGGACTTCGGCTTCGGTGTCGCGGCAGATCACATGCGGGTTGATGATCGTGCGGACCTCGCGCCCCTCCGCTGCCGCCAGTTCCTTGATCCGCTTCGTATGCGGCGGCAGGGATTCGACGGCGGCGTCGATATCCGCGCCGCCGGGGCTGGTGATGAAGATCAGGTCGGAATGCTTCGCCGCATAGGCAAGGCCGACATCGGAGGCGCTGGCATTGACCATGATAGGCCGGCCGTTGACCGGCTTTGGCGAGGCGTAGGCGTCCTTCAGCCGCCAGTATTTGCCGTTCCAGGTAAGATTTGTGTCTTCGCGCCACAGGGCTTCCATGATTTCGGTGAATTCCTCGGCCATGGCGTAGCGGTCGTCATGCGGGATCGGAGCCAGCCCGAACATGCCGACCTCGTTCGGGCGGAAGCCGGCCACGAGGTTGAGCCCCCAGCGGCCGCGCGACATGTGGTCCAGCGTCGCCGCCATCTTGGCCAGTTGCAGCGGGTGCCAGCCATACAGCACATGCACCGTGGAAATCAGGATGATGTTGCGGGTCAGGGCGGCCACGCCGGAGGTGACCAGCAGCGGATCGATGGTGTTCTTGCGGTATTTGATTCGCCCGCCATGGCCGTCCGCGCCCAGCCACTGCGCCAGCCCAAAGGCGAGATCGAAGCCGATTTCCTCCGCCCGCACCACCAGCCGGGCGTTATAGTCGAACGTCCAGTCCGTCCCGCGCGGCGCGGATGACGGCGTCCAGCCGCCATTCTGGATCGGCAGGAACAATCCCATCATGAGCGGTTGCCGCATGGCGCGCTGCAGGGCGCTCAACCCGTCCCTGGCCGCGAGATCCGGCGCGGTACTGGGAAGGACGGGCGAAACGGCGTTCATGCTGGCTGCCTCTTCAGGTTTCCCGGCGGTTTATTCCGACAGTTCGGGCGCAATCCACAGCGGTTCCTCGCCCCGGGCGACGCGCTGCACGTTGTCGAAGGAATTGCGCACCCGCGCCGTGTTGCTTTCGAAGGTCGGCCCGGCCAGATGCGCGGTCAGGATAACGTTGTCCAGCGTGAACAGCGGGTTGTCGGGCTTCGGCGGCTCCTGGTCGAACACGTCCAGCCCGGCGGCGGTGATGGTGCCGTCGGTTAGCGCCGTGTACAGCGCGTCCTCGTCGATCACGGGGCCGCGCGCGGTGTTGACCAGGATCGCATGGGGCTGCATCAGCTTCAGTTCCTCGGCCCCGATCAGGTGATGGGTGGAGGCGTTCAGCGGCGTGTGCAGCGACACGATATCGGAGGTGCGCAGCAGTTCCCGCAGCAGCCGGAAGCGCACGCCCAGCGCGTCTTCCTGGTCGGCGGTCAGCCGCGCGATGTCGTAATAGTTGACCTGCATGCCGAAGGCCCGGGCCAGCCGCGCGGTCTTCTTGCCGATGGTGCCCAGCCCGATGATGCCCAGAGTCTTGCCGCCGACCTCATGCACGCGGGGCGTGCTGTTGCCGCGCCAGTTGCCGCTGGACACGCTCTTGTGCTGGCGGACGAGCTGGCGGGAGACCGCCAGCATCAGCAGGATCGCATGTTCCGACACCGCCGGGGAATTGGCGCCGCCATTGTTGCACAGCGGCACGCCAGCGCGTTTTGTCGCTTCCAGGTCGGCGCTGTCATACCCGGCGCTGAGCAACTGGATCAGCTTCAGCTTCGGCCCGTCCCTGAACAGCTGTTCATCGACAAGGCTGTCGACGAAACCGACCAGGTATTCGGCATCCTTCATCGCTTCCTTGTATTCCGGGCTGCGCGCCGGCACGATCGACAGTTCGAAGCCGGACGGCGCCATCTCGCGCGCCACATCGGCCGCATCCGGAAAATTGGTGACAAAAACGATCCTCGGATCCATGGACTTCCCCCAAATGTTGATTTTGTTTCCGCGCACGATGAAACTCGGTCGCAACCCTAAAGACAGGCGCGGCTTCCGCGCAAGGGGAACGGTGAATAGTCACCCCTGCTGTCGGCGCATCCGCCCTTGACTCCGTTGCGGAAGGCATGCGGCAGTAGGAGCCAATTTCGGGGAGGGGAATGCATGCCGATACTGGTAACGGGGGCCGCCGGGCTCATCGGGTCGCGCATCGTGCGGCAACTGCTGGATCGCGGCGAGACAGTCATCGGCTTCGACCGCACGTTACGGACCGGGCGGCTTGACGACGTGATGTCGGAAGGGAGGATTATTGCGCTGGAGGGCGATATCACCGATATAGCCGCTGTCACGACGGCGATTGCGGAAAATGGCGTCGACCGGGTCATCCACACTGCCGCCGTCCTGCCGCCAGTGACCGAGGAAGACCCCGTCCTGGGTTACAGCATCAATATCGGCGGCACGAACAACCTGTTCGAGGCGGCGCGGCGGAACGGGGTCCGGCGGGTGGTTTATCCGAGTTCCATTGCGACCTATAGAGACCAGTCCGATTATGGCGACGTCGTGCTCGACGAAGAGTCCCGGCAGCAGCCGTTCTCCCTGTACGGGGTTTCCAAGCTGGCCAATGAATTCGCCGCAAGGGCGTTTACGGCGCGGCACGGGTTGGACTGCCGGGGCCTTCGGATCGGCACGGTGTTCGGTCATGGCCGCGCGACGGGCCGCAGCGCGGCGGCCTCCGCGATGATTTCACGCGCCGCGGCCGGCGAGGCCTATGTCAGCCCGGTTCCGCCGGAACAGACATCCGCCTATATCTATGTCGACGATGTCGCGGCATTGATGGTCCGCACGGCCTTCGCCGAAATACTGACCCGGGATGTGTATTGTGCCAGCGCGCACACGGCGTCGCTTGGCGAAATTGCGGATATCGTCCGCGAGTTGCTGCCGGATGGAGACATATCGTTCAGCCCCGAGGCCAGGGGATTTGTGCAGGTCAACCGGATTAGCGGGGCGCGACTGGAGCGCGACGTGGCTTATACGCCTCCGCCCCTGCGGCAGCGGATCCGCGACCAGATCGACATGGTGCGCCGCCAACGGCAATTGCCGCCGTCCGGCGAATAGTCCCTATCGTTTCGTTTCCTCAGATCAGGCACATATCGCCGCTTGGGCCGAGATCGTCGTCCGCCTGCGCCAGCAGCCCGTACCAGTCCTTCGGCACATCAATCGCCGCGGTGGCGACTTTCGGTGTCGCGCCCTGCATCCAGAAATTATGCGTCGGATGCGCCCCGCCCGCGACCGCCAGGACGATCTGCGACGGATCGCGGCAGATCGGCCACATCGGATCGTTCGAGGATGCCACCGTTGCCGGATCGACCCCGGTTTCGATCCATTGCAGCAGGCCGGTGCGGACGACCTCCTCATGCGGGATTTTCGAGTTATCCCACAGGAACTGCTTGATCTTCTGCTTGGTCCAGCCGAGCGACGCCAATTGCCCCGCCACGACCCGCGGCATCAAAAGCGCGCCCGGCGTGCCCTTGGCATGGCCCCAGACGTAATGCGCCGACGGGCTGCGCAGATAGGCTGCCACCCGGTACAGGCTCTGCAGCGCCTCGTCTTCCAGCGTTTCCTTGCCGACGCCGCGGCGCACGATATTGGAAGCCCCCGTCGATACGAGCACCGTAACGCCGTTCCTGCCAGGCCCGACACCGCCGAAATCGGCGCCAACCGGCCCCCAGCCTTCGGGCAGGCCTTCCTCGTCCTCGGCGATGACCACATTGGTCGTGCGCATCGCGCCATAGATCGACATGGTGCCGACCCCGGGCAGCGCCCCGCCGACATTCTGCTGGATCAGCCGGATGGCGCGGCCGATGGCGACGCCAGCCGGATGCTGCGGGTCGGGACCCAGCAGGCCAAAGCCGGAATTGAGCCGGATATCCTTGCCGATCGGCCCGTTGACGATCACCACCGGGTAGGTGCTGCCGGATGTCGCCTGGAACTTGTCGTGCTCCATTTCCGGATCGAGGATGCATTCGATCGCCGCGATCATGACCGGCAGGTATTCCGGCCGTCCGCCGGACATGGCCAGCGACACCGCGAGGGTTTCCACCGTGGCGATGCCGCCGCGCGGCATCACCTTGCCGATCAGAGAATCCCGTGGCCGGTCGGTCCCCTGCAGGATCCAGGACACCCGCTCTTCAGTCGGCGGGTTCAGGGGCAGGCCGTCGCCCCAGGTGCTGGTGATGAACTGCCGGTTCATCTTGTCATAGGCGGCTTCGTAGCCATTGGCTTCGATCCGCACCCTGGGCGGGTACTGGATACCGGTTTCGGTACTCGCGGGCTTCCACTCGGTCAGCCCCTCGGCGAATTTATGGACGTCGCGTTCGACCGGCGAAATATCGCTGTCGACGAGGAAGGGCGAAATCGGAAAGATCACCATGGACGCATCCTGGTCGAAGCCTAGTCCGGCCACGGAATTGCGCACCACGCCCACGAAATCCTCGCGGGTCAGAATAACGGTCGGGATACCCCTGCTTTCGATACGAGCGGCGACACGGCCGCATGCTGTCGCGCAGGCGCCTCAGGAGGCGTTTCCGACAATGACCGCTTCGACGCCCCGTTCGATCAGCATGTCCACGGTTTCCTCGGTATCCATCTGCCGCGTTCCCATCGGGAATTCGGTTTCGGGTATGAAGGTCGCGTCCGGGTAAAGCGCCTGCAGCTTCTCACGGATCATCGGCAGCATGCGGTGCGCCTGCCACATATCGTCGCTGAGCAACGCCACGGTCTTGCCATTCAGCGACTGCAGCCGGGGCGCGTGCAACACGCTGACCTCCGTCGCGCCGCTGGGATCGAATACTTCCAGTGCGTCCATTGTCCCAATCTCCCTGTGGTCTGACCTGACTATAGCCAAAGCCGGCTATGCCGCGCTACGGGCATCCTCCAGGATCATGTCGGCGGCTTTTTCGGCGATCATGATCGTCGGCGCGTTCGTATTGCCGGAATTCAGCGTCGGCATGATCGAGGCATCGACAACCCGCAGCCCCCGCATGCCGTGTACGCGCAGCCGTTCATCGACCACGGCCATGGAATCCGGGCCCATCTTGCAGGTGCTGACCGGGTGATAGACGGTCAACCCCGTATCGCGCGCGAACTGCAGCAACTGTTCATCGGTCTGCGCGGCCGGACCGGGGGCGAATTCCTCGATCACCAGCTTCTTCATGGTCGGCGTCGACATGATCTTCCGCGACAGCTTGAGCCCGTCCACGATTGTCTGCTGGTCGGTCACCGTCGACAGGTAGTTCGGATGGATCGCCGGATCGACGGACGGGTCCGTCGACCGTATCACCACATAGCCGCGCGATTCGGGGCGCAACTGGCAAACGGATGCGGTAAACGCGGCAAACTTGTGCAATGCCTTGCCGACGCCGGTAATGCTGAGCGGGATGACGTGGAACTGCACATCCGGCGTTTCGAGATCCGGCCGCGTCCTGGCGAACATCCCCACATGGCCGGCCGCGATGGTCATTGGCCCCTTGCGGAACAGCGCGTATTCCAGCCCGATGCGCATCTTGCCGAGAATGCTGTTGACCTCGTTGTTGAGCGACGGTTCGTTGGTCTTGTAAACGGAGCGCGCCGCAAGGTGATCCTGCAGGTTCATGCCGACTCCCGGCAGTTCGTGCACGATGTCGATGCCGAATTCCCGCAGCACTGGCGCCGGCCCGACGCCGGAAAGCTGCAATACCTTGGGCGAGGCAACGGCGCCGCAGGACAGCAGCACCTCGCCGCCATCCTGCGTGACGCGCGCGACGCGCTTCTGCCCGCCAACCGAAAACTCGACGCCGGTGGCGCGTTTGCCGTCGAAGATCACCCGGTGGACCAGTGCTTCCGTCGTGATGGTCAAGTTGCTCCGGTGCTTCACGGGATTCAGGTAACCGACGGCGGCGCTGCAGCGGCGTCCGTTGCGGGTCGTCAACTGATAAAAGCCCACGCCCTCCTGGTCGCCCGAATTGAAATCATCGGTCCGCCGAATGCCGACCTCTTCCGCCGCGGCGATGAAGGCGCTGGAAAAGCCGCGCGTGAAGGAGATATCCGACACCGCAATCGGTCCCCCGACACCGTGGGTTTCGCTTTCCCCGCGCTGCTGGTCTTCCGACTTCCTGAAATAGGGCAGAACATCCTCCCAGGACCAGCCGGCATTGCCAAGCTGCCGCCACTGGTCGTAATCGCGGCTCTGTCCGCGGATATAGACCAGCCCATTGATGGAACTGGAGCCCCCCAGCACCTTGCCGCGCGGATAGGGAATGGATCGGCCGTTCAGCCCCGGGTCGATTTCGGTTTCGAAGCACCAGTCCGTTTTCGGGTTCATCGCGGTCTTGAAATAGCCGACCGGAATGTGAATCCACGGATAGCTGTCCCTGGTGCCCGCTTCCAGCAGCAACACCCGGTTCTTCGGGTCCGCCGACAACCGGTTCGCCAGCACGCATCCCGCCGACCCCGCACCGGCGATGATATAGGTATATTCGTCTTCGCTCGCAGCCATTCAGTTCCTCCCGCAATGGCGTGTCACAACAGGATAGCATCCCCGTCGCAAGTTCATCCATGCGACACCTGGGCCCGCCGGTAGTATATATTTGCCATGGACCTGATCCGGTACTCAATCGAGCGACCGATCGCAATCTTCGCGGCGGTGGCGTTAATCATGTTGTTCGGCTGGCTGGCCCTGTTATCGATCCCGATACAACTTTCCCCCAGCATCGCACAGCCCGCCATCCACATATGGACGGCATGGCCCGGCGCCGCGCCGGCAGAGGTTGAACGTGAAATCGTCAACCCCCAGGAAGAGGCGTTACGCGGCCTGACCGGGCTGGAAAGCCTGATCAGCACCTCTCAGGAAGGCGCCGGCAATGTCCGCCTCGGCTTCCCCGTCGGGCATGATATGGAAAAGGCGCTGCTGCTGGTCGCCAACCGCCTGGACAGGGTCACCGATTATCCGGAGGAAGCCAGGGCGCCGTCGTTCCGTGCCGAGGAGCCGCGCGGCAGTTATATCGCCTGGCTATATTTACGGACGGCCGAAGGGAACGCCCGCCCGATCGGCGATTACGGCGACTTTGCCCGCGATGTCATTCGCGAGCGGCTGGAACGGGTTCCGGGCATTCGACATATAGCCATAGGTGGCGGACGGAACCGGGAAATTCGGATCGCTTTCGATCCTGCCAGACTGGTTCGGTATGGCTTCACGATCTCCGAACTTCTCGACCGGCTGCGGTCGGCGCGAGTGGCGATTACGGCCGGCGACATTATCGAAGGAAAGCGCCGCTACGTCGTTCGCGCGGAATGGCAGTTGAATACAATTGAAAATATCAACCGCATCGTTCTGCGCAGCGCGACGGACGCCGCCGGCGGCGGGATCGGCCGGGTGACGGTCGCCGACGTCGCCGATGTCGCCTTTCACTACCGCCAGAAGGAATCGATTGTCCGGATGAACGGCCGCCCGGCAATCGATATCGGAATCCAGAACCAGACGGACACCAATGTCATCGAGACCATGCGGGAAGTCCGGGAGGCCATCGCGGAGCTTCAGTCCGGCCCCGTCGCCCGGGAAGGCCTGGTCCTGGAACAGAAATATGGCGAAACGGGCTATATCGATTCGGCCATCGACCTCGTGCTGCGGAATATCTGGCTGGGCGGCACGGTTGCCGTCGTAATCCTGCTGCTCTTTCTGCGCTCCGCCCGTGCGACGGTCATCGTCGCACTGGCCATTCCGACATCCGTCGTGGCTTCGTTCGTGGCGATGGCGGCATCGGGCGGATCCATCAATGTACTGTCGCTGGCCGGGATCGCCTTTGCCGTTGGCATGGTCGTAGATGCGGCAATCATTGTGCTGGAAAACATATACCGGTTGCGGCAACAGGGGGAATCGGCGCGTCAGGCGGCGCTGCACGGCACGCACCAGGTCTGGGGCGCTATCTTGATATCCTCCCTGACAACGGTGCTCGTCTTCATTCCCCTGCTGCTCATGGATCTCGCCGTGGGCAAGCTGTTTCGCGACATCGCAGTCGCCATCACGGTTGCCGTCAGCATGTCCCTGCTGGTTTCGGTCACGGTTATTCCCGCCCTCGCCAGCCGGATGCTGACGGGCGACAGCCCGCCGAAGAAACGCAATGTCTTCATCATTGACGACCTCGCCCGCGCCTTCGTCGCCGGAACCATCCGGTCTACCCGGATAATCGTCAACAGCCGCCGCAGGGCCATCGCCGTCGCGACCGCGATCACGGCAAGCTGGTGGCTGATGCCGCCGCTCGAGTACCTGCCGGAAGGCGACCGGAACCTGATTATCGGCGTTGCCGCGCCATCATCGGGCTACAATTTTGAAACCGCGCAACTGCTGGGAGACAGGATCGAAAAGAAACTGCTGCCGTTGCTGGCGACGAAGACGGCACGGGCGCCCCTTTCGCATGACGCCCCTGCCGCGGACTATGTTGCGCTCAATATCCAGCGCGACAGAATTCGCGTCATGGCACGAAGCGTAGAGCCGGACCGCGCCGGAAACCTGAAGTTCCTGATCCGGGACGCCATGCTGGGCATCCCGGACGTCACGGCGTACTCATACAGACCATCGCTGTTTCCCAATGTCGATGGCGGGCGCACCATCCGGCTGACCGTCAGCGGAACGGAATTCGAAACCATCTTCAACGTCATAGAGCGCGCCCGAAACCATGTGTCCGAAATCCTGCCCCAAAGCGGCGGGACGAACACAACCACGACCCCGCGGCTCGTGTTTGGCGCGCCGGAAATCCGCGTGCGGCCCGATGCGGCGCGTTTGGCGGATAACGGCATCAGCGCCCGCGAACTCGGCCTTACGATCGACGCCTATAATGACGGTATCCGGGTGGATGAAATTTACGTCGATGGCCGGCTTATGAACCTGACCCTGGCGGGTCAAACGGCAGAATTGCCGCGTACCCAGGGCATTGGAGACCTGCCGATCATTACCCGGAACGGCAGTATCGTGCCCGTATCGCTGCTGGCGACAGTAGGGTTGACCGCCGGCCCGACCGCTATCCGGCATGAGGAAGGGCTGCGCGCGGCGGTCCTCCGCATCGGCCCGCCACCGGAAATCGCCATGGAAACCGCCCTGGACCTGCTGCGCGGCAAGGTCGTAGACAGGTTGCGCGCGGATGGACTGCCGGACGATATACAGCTTCGGCTTGGCGGCGTCGCAGACGCACTTACGGCCGCGGCCGCGGAAATCCGGCTCGACCTGGTTTTCGCCTTTGTCATCGTCTTCCTGGTGATGGCGGTGCTGTTCGAGAATTTCATATATCCGCTGATCATCGTCCTCTCGGTTCCGGTCGCGGTTGCGGGTGGGTTTGTCGGCTTTACGATATTGAATTTGTACAGCTTTCAGCCCATGGATATGCTCACGCTCCTGGGCTTCGTGATCCTGGTCGGTATTGTCGTCAATAATGCGATACTTCTGGTTCACCAGACGCTTCATCACGTCCGGGTCGATAAAATGCCGCCGACCGAAGCCGTCGTCGAGGCGACCGGCAATCGGATCAGGCCCATTTTCATGTCGACCCTGACGAGCATAGGCGGCATGCTGCCGCTTGTCCTGTTTTCGGGGGCGGGTTCTGAACTGTATCGGGGATTGGGGTCGGTTGTGGTAGGGGGGCTGTCACTTTCGGCGGTATTGACGCTGGCTATCGTACCGCCGCTGCTTATCGTTGTTGTCGGAACGCTGGAGCGCAGAGGCTTCCGGTGACCAAACCTGTGTCGCAGAAGGATACGGCGGAGTCCGGTGTCCGCAGCCTGTTCGGCGACTCCAATTTTGTCCGCCTGTGGCTGACCGGCAGCGCGTCCGGCAGCATGCGCTGGCTGGAAACGCTGGCGGTCAGCGTCTATGTGTTCGAGGTTACCGAATCGGCCTTCCTGGTCGCGGTGATGATGGCGGCCCGGATGGCGCCGATGCTGCTGGGCGCCGCGGTCGGCGCGCTGGCCGAGCGGTTCAACCGCCGGACCATCCTGCTATCCGGCCTGGCGATCATGACGACGGTATCGGCCATAATGGGCGCCCTCGCCCTCAGCGGGGCGATAGAAATCTGGCAAATCGCCATCGGAGCTTTCCTTACGGGGCTGTTTTTTGCCTCCGAATTTCCGGTCCGCCGGACGATCCTGGGGGAAATCGCCGGGCAGGAACGGATCGGCGCCGCCCTGTCGCTCGATTCCGCATCGAACAATGCCACCCGCATGATCGGGCCGGTCATCGGCGGCATACTGTTCGAAACGGTCGGTTTGCATGGCGCCTATTTCATGGCCGCAGGCTTTTATGCAACCGGCTTTTTGCTGATTACCGGGGTCCGCTACAGGCGGGTGAGCCCCACCAGCGCAATCGGGCTGTTTACCTCGATCGCGGAAGGCCTGCGCTATATCCGAACGAACCGGCGGCTTGTCGGTATCCTGCTCGTCACCGTTTTTGTCAATCTGTTCGGCTTCCCGTTCACCAGCATGGTGCCGGTCATCGGCAAGGATGTCCTGGGACTGAGCCCGATCCCGGTCGGGTTCCTGATGTCGGCCGAAGGGATGGGGTCGTTTACCGGCGCCCTGCTGCTGACGGTCGCCGCACGCCCCCGGTATTTTGCGCGAATCTATATGGGCGGTGCGGTGATTTTCCTGAGTATGACGATCATGTTCTCCCTGTCGTCCCAGTTCGGCATTTCGATGGCGTTGCTGTTGACCGCGGGATTAGGCGTGTCCGGATTCGCTGCAATGCAGAGCGTCCTGATTTTTTCCACGGCGCCGCCGGAAATCCGGTCGCGCGTGATGGGCGTCCTTACCATGTGCATCGGCGCCGGACCAATCGGCGTCCTGCATGTTGGACTCATGGCAAAATGGTTCGGCGCGCAGAATGCGCTGACCATCATCGGGCTGGAAGGCCTGGCCTGTGTCGTTGCCTGCGCCCTGATCTGGCCGGAACTCTGGCGACGGAACCGGCCCGCCGCGCCCTGATGCGGAGAACTGGCCTTTACAGGAAAATAATCCGGCGTCAATTCCAGTTCTGCATGATGTATTCCATGGTCGCCACTCGGTTATACGCCTCCACATCGAAAACCCGGTCGACGTGGAAGAATTTTGACATATGCGGAAAGGATGTATCCATCACCCGCGCCAGATAGGGTTGCGACAGGAAGTACGGGAAAGTCGCCGGCTTGCGGTGCCGGATCCGGTAGCTGTATTTGCGCAACCAGATCGGACGGTAGCTCGACTCCAGATATGACAGCCGGTATTTCAGGGTGGGCTCCTGGTCGAATGCGAAGCCGTAATCGCTTTTCACGGAAGCCAGCATCGGGTGCAGTATCCGGATCATTTCCGCTTCCATCCGTCCCATGGATTTGTATATCAAGGGTATGGTGTAGGTTGGCCGCAGAAGCCTGGACCGCGCGTCAGCGGCGCGACGCAATTTCCTGGTCGAGCCGCGTCAGACAGGCCTGCCGGTCCGCCTGGAAATCGCCGGCGATCCACCAGTCCTCCACCGCCGTCAGCAGCGCGCCGATATCGGGTCCCCGCGGCACATCCCGCGCCAGGACATCCTTGCCCGTCAGCGGGAACACGACCGGCCGCCAGTCCTCAGCGGCCGCCAGGAGATCGCGCCAGTCGGCGTCCACCGGATCCGGTGCATCGGCCCAGCCCAGCAGAACCCGCTCGCGAAACACCGATACGCCGAACCGGTACAGATAGCGGCGGCGCGCGGCGGGATCGAGCGGCGGCACAATATCCAGCCGTACGCTCATCGCCAGATAGTCGCGTTCCGCATTGGACAGGCGCAGGCGGCCGGCAATGGCCTTGACCCCCTCAAGACCCACCCGCAGCAATGCCGCCAGACGCCGCAGCGGATCGGCCGGCGCCATTATCGCCTCGATTCGCAGCAGCCGCGTCAGGCGGTCGATATTCGATGCCTCGGGCAGGAAATGCGCCAGGACGCCAAGGTCGCGCATCAGCGTCAGCGTCGCCACCGGGTCAGGTGCGTCCAGCAGCTTCAGCAATTCCGCGCGAACACGCTCCGCGGACAGGGTCTTCAGCATCGGCGCCATGTTCCGGCAGGCGGCGAGCGCCGCGTCATCCGGCGGCATCTTTCCGTAATGGGCCTGAAACCGGAAGAACCGCAATAGCCGCAGCACGTCTTCCGTGATCCGCAGGACGGGATCGCCGACAAACCGCACCCGCCCGGCCAGCAGATCCGCGCGGCCGCCGAAGGGATCGTGCAGCGTGCCGTCGGCTTCGAGCGACAGCGCATTCATCGTCAGGTCGCGGCGGGCGGCGTCCGCCTCCCAGTCGCCGGTAAAGGCAACCGTGGCGTGGCGGCCATCGGTTTCGACGTCATGCCGCAGCGTCGTGACCTCGAATGCCACGCCGCCGATAACGGCCGTGACCGTGCCATGCGCCACGCCCGTCGGCACAGCCGCGTAACCCGCCTCACGCATCAGGGACATCACCCGTTCCGGGGGGGCATCTGTGGCGATATCGATATCGCGAATGGGGCGATGAAGCAAAGCATCGCGCACGCAACCGCCGACGAAACGCGCCGCCGCGCCGCCATCATGCAGCACCTTCATGACAGCAAGCGTTTCCGGCGCGCGCATCCAGGATTGCGGTTCAATCCTGTCCACGGTCAAGGGATCAACGCTCGATCCGGCCCGGTACGAGGACGCCGTTTTCCATATGCGGGGTCCGGTAGGTACCGCCGACATTCGAACCGTCCAGATCCATGCTGAAAATCGCCAGCAGGACGAAGACAATGGAAACCAGCACCGCCCCCGAAATGATCAGCCATGTCCAGGGCAGTTCCTGCCACTGCGGTATCCTGCGTCCTTCCGCTTCGGCCAGCTGGTGGCGCCGGTAGAACCAGTGCCAGATGTAATACACCACGAAGGGGGTCAGCAGCGGCAGGACTATGGTGAGGACCTGACGGGTCATCGGTCCGCCAGCACTTCGCAGAAATTGACCAGCATGCCCGCCGTGGCGCCCCAGATATACCGGTTTTCATACGGCAATACGTAGAAGGACCGCTCCTGCCCGTTATGCAAGCGCGTGCCGGTTTCATGGTTCCGCTTATCCAGCACGAAGCTGAGCGGTACCTCGAACACCTCCGCCACCTCGAAGGGGTCGGCCTTCACCTCGAAGGGCGGATTGACGAAACCCACGACCGGCGTCACCTGGTAACCGCTGCGCACCACGTAATAATCCAGCCGACCAACGATATCGACCCGGCCGGGCGACAGACCGACTTCTTCTTCCGCCTCGCGCAGCGCGGCGGCCTCGTGGCTGAGGTCTTCGGGTTCGACGCGCCCGCCGGGGAAACTGATCTGCCCGGCATGGGCGTTCAGATGCGCGGTACGCTGCGTCAGCAGCACCGTCAATCCGCCGGGCCGGTCAACCAGCGGCACCAGGACCGCGGCGGGAATCAGCGTGTCATGCTTCGCCATGTCGGGATTGAGGTCATGATCGCCCCGGAACCCCGACCAGCGAACGGCCTTGTCCTCGCCCGCCGGGCGTTTGGCGGCGTTCAGCGCCGCAAACCGCTCGGTAATCCGTTGACGCATCATTCCGGCGTCACCCTTCCCCGTTTTCATCATCCGCCGGTCCCAGGACAAAGGGGATACCGCCGCTCCACACGACCATTTCCGGACCTTCATCACCGGCCCGTTCCTCGGCCAGTTCCGCCAGTTCGTAGAATACAGAACGTACGATCAACGCTTCAAGATTGTCGCGCACCAGAACATAGGGCGCGGGCTCCCCGGTCGCCGTGTCTTCCGCCACCCTGATCGGGTGCGCCGCATCCACGGTCACCATTTGGTCGAGATTGGTGCGAAAGGTCAACATCATGTCCCGACCGCTGCCTTCCGCCTGCAACTCGACCGCGGTAAAGGGCACGTCCTCCACCTCGATCCGGCCCTGTTCGACAGGCGTAACCAGCCAGTACCCTCCGGATTCATCGCGCCGCAACACGGTGGAGAACAGTTTTACCAGCGCCATGCGGCGGATTGGCCTGCCCTGATGGTACCAGGTGCCGTCGCGCGCAATCCGCATCTCAAAATTGCCGCATTCCTGTGCATCATCCGGGCGAAATCCGCCCGCGATCATTTTTTCGAGAACGCCCGGATTACGTGATTGCATGCTGCACCTACCCCCGCCATGTTATCATTTGGCTGACATATTCATAGGAGATAAGCCTTGAGCCTGTCCGATGCCAGTACTACAGACAGTAGCGAGCCCGAAAACCTTGCCGGCGAGATCGAAAAACTGGGCGAAAAGCTGACTTCCGCCCGCGAAAATATTGGCCGCATCATCTACGGCCAGACAAATGTCATCGATCTGACCCTCACAACCTTGCTATCCGGCGGCCATGCGCTTCTGATCGGTGTACCCGGCTTGGGGAAAACCCTGCTGGTGGAAACGCTGGGAACGGTGCTCGGCCTGAACGACAACCGTGTCCAGTTCACCCCGGACCTGATGCCGGCCGATATCTTGGGGTCCGAAGTCCTGGAAGAGGATGAAACGGGCAAGCGCGCCTTCCGGTTTATCGAAGGACCCGTTTTCTGCCAGCTTCTCATGGCGGATGAAATCAACCGCGCCAGTCCGCGAACCCAGTCCGCGCTGCTGCAGGCGATGCAGGAGCGCAAGGTATCCATCGCGGGCAAGAATCTGCCGCTGCCGGAACCGTTCCACGTACTGGCGACGCAGAATCCGCTGGAACTGGAAGGCACCTATCCGCTGCCGGAAGCGCAACTCGACCGCTTCCTGCTGGAAATCGATGTGGGCTATCCCGGCGACGCGGACGAACGCCAGATGCTGCTGGCGACAACCGGTGTTTCCCACAACAGGGCGGAGGCGGTATTTTCCGCGAAATCGCTGATGGACGCGCAGCGGCTGGTCCGCCGCCTGCCGGTTGGCGAACACGTGGTCGACGCCATCCTGCGGGTTGTCCGCGCCGGACGCCCGGAAATCAGCAGCATCCCGGCGGTGGTCGACCATGTGTCCTGGGGGCCGGGGCCCCGCGCCAGCCAGGCGCTGATGCTGGCCTGCCGCGCCCGCGCGCTGATCGACGGGCGGCTGGCCCCGTCGGTGGACGATGTCCTGGCGCTGGCGAACCCGGTGCTGCGCCACCGCATGGCGCTGAACTTCGCCGCCCGCGCCGAAGGAGTCACGCTGGATTCGGTAATCGACCTTTTATGCGCGCCGCTGCGCTGACACGAACCGGACGCCGAGACCCGTGCCGCAAAGCGACATGACAGCCACCGAACGGCAACTTCGGTTACAGCACGAGGCGGAACGCGCGTCGGGCCGGCTGCCGCCCTTGCAGATTGCGGCGGAACGGGTTGCCGCAACGGTGGCGCAAGGCGTCCACGGTCGACGACGTGTCGGCCAGGGCGAGACTTTCTGGCAGTTCCGCCGCTACCAGAATGGCGATACGGCAACGTCCATCGACTGGCGACAATCGGCAAAGTCGCGGCATTATTTTGTCCGGGAGAACGAATGGGAAGCCGCGCAGACAGCCTGGCTGTGGCGCGACACTTCGCCGTCGATGCATTACAGTTCGGACCGGCGCCTGCCGACCAAGGCGGAGCGCGCCGACCTGCTGCTGCTTGCCGCCGCGTCGTTGCTGATGCGGGCCGGCGAACGATTTACGCTGCTTGGCGGCGGCGGACGCGCCGGCATAGGACGCCGGGGCTACGACCAGCTGGCGGAGATGATCGCGCGCAACACGGGCAGCGAAACCGGGCTGCCGCCCTTCGAACCCTTGCCGCGTTATTCCCAGGTCATTCTGTTCGGCGATTTCCTGGCCACCCCGGAAGAAGTTCATGACCGGGTAGCGGCGCTGGCGTCACGCGGCGTTTCGGGACTGCTTGTACAGGTGATCGACCCGGCGGAACGCAGCCTGCCGTTTCGCGGCCGGGTCCGCTTCGAGGGATTCGAGAATGAAGGCGATACGCTGCTCGGCCGTGTCGAGACGACGCGCGAGGAATACCGGTCGCGGTTCGAACGGCATTGCGACAGCCTTCGGGAATTGACGCGGCGGGCCGGCTGGGTCTATCTGCGCCATGAAACGGATCATTCGCCGGAATCGGCCCTGCTGACGCTTTACGCGGCGCTGGCGCCCAACACGCAAAGGATCTGAGACGGTGCTGGAATTTGGCGCCTTCGCATTTGCATCCCCCTGGCTGCTGACCGCGCTGGCTTCGCTGCCCGTTCTCTGGTGGCTCCTGCGCTTCACGCCGCCATCGCCGAAATCGGTGAGGTTTCCCGCGATCCGGCTGCTGTTCGGCCTGCGCAGCGAAGACGAGACGCCCGATACCGCGCCGCTATGGCTCATTATCCTGCGCCTGCTCGCCGCGGCGCTGCTGATCCTGGGATTGGCGCACCCGCTGTTGCACCCGGGCGCCAATCTGGCGCGGCAGGGACCGATCGTGCTGGTTATCGACGATGGCTGGGCTGCGGCCCGTGACTGGCCTGCGCGCCAGGCGATAGCGGATCAGGCGATCATTCAGGCGGACCGCGAAGGACGCGCGGTCATCATCCTGACGACGGCGGCGGACACGCGCGGCGCGGCGCCGGAAGCCAGCGGTCTGTTGCGCCCCGACGAGGCCCGCAACACGGTCGGGGCAATCGCGCCCAAGCCGTGGCCGACGGACCGGGAGGCCGCCCTGCAGGCGGTGCAGTCAATCGGTGTGGAAAGCGCCGCGGCGGTATACTGGCTGAGCGACGGGCTGGATGACGGTAGCGTCGCCGAACTGGCCGGGCAGTTGCAGCGGCTGGGCCCGCTGACAATACGGATCCCGGATACCTTGCCGCGCCTCCTTCTGCCGCCGGAACCGGGTGACAGCCAGTTCACTGTGGCCGTGCAACGTGCCCCGGGCGACGGATCCGCGCCCGCAACGGTTCGCGCGCTCGGCGAAGATGGCCGGCTCATCGCCCGCCAGACCCTTGCCTTCGACCCGGATCGTACGTCGGCGGCGGTGGCGCTCGACCTGCCGCTGGAACTGCGCAACGCGGTGGCCCGGCTGGAGATTGAAAGCGAATCCACTGCAGGCGCGACGGCGCTGCTGGATACCCGCTGGCGCCGCCGGCCGGTCGGGCTGGTGTCGGAAACGCCGCTGGACGACGGTCCGTCCCTGTTGTCGGAACTGTATTATGTGGAGCGCGCGTTGCTGCCGTACAGCGATATCCGACGCGGCACGGTCGATACGCTGCTGGACGGCACGCTTGCGGTCATTATCCTGCCGGACGGCGTACCGCTGGAAACGGCGGAGCGCCAGCGGCTCGAAGCGTGGGCGTCGGCGGGCGGGCTGCTGCTTCGCTTCGCCGGCCCGCGGCTGGCGCAGAACACCGACGACCAGCTGGTGCCGGTCCTGCTGCGCCGCGGCGGAAGGACGCTTGGCGGGGCGATGCTGTGGTCGGAGCCCGCGCGTCTGGCCCCGTTTGAGGCGGCAAGTCCGTTCCACGATCTGGAACTTCCGGACGACGTGACGATATTCCGGCAGGTCCTGGCCGAGCCGTCCCTGACCCTTGGCGAAAAGACATGGGCGCGACTGACCGACGGTACCCCGCTGGTAACCGCGACCCGGCAGGGGGATGGCTGGCTGGTTCTCGTGCACACAACCTCGAACGCGGCGTGGTCGAACCTGGCGCTGTCGGGCCTGTTCGTCGAAATGATGCAGCGGATCGTCTCGACGAGCCGCGGGGTGTCGGGCGCCGCACTGGGCGAGCGCCTGCTGGCGCCGCTGGAACTGCTTGATGGATTCGGCCGCCCCGCCGACGCCGGTCCCGCGACCCGCGCCATCAGCGCCGGCCAGTTCGCCGAAGCCCGCGTCGGGCCCGCTAATCCGCCAGGGCTGTATGGCGACGCCTCGACGCGCCGCGCCCTGAATTTAGGGCCACAGGCCGGGCCCATCGCCGTTCTGGGCGCCGTGCCGGACGGGGTTTCCAAAGAGGGATACGCCCGGACGGACGAATTCGATTTCAAGCCCTGGCTGCTCGCCGCCGCACTTGTCCTGCTCCTGATCGATGCTATCGCGACCCTTATAATGCGCGGCCTGCTGCCGCGCCGCCGGGGCGCTGCCGCCGGGATCGCCATTGCCGCGGCACTGGTCGCCGCGTTCCTGCCGGGACACGAGGCGCGGGCGCAGGATGCGGCGGATGACTTTGCCCTGAAGGCAACTCTGGACACGCGGCTCGCCTATGTGATCACAGGCGACGCGGCGATTGATCAAGCCAGTGAGCGCGGACTGGTCGGGCTTACCGAAATGCTGAACCGCCGAACCGCCATCGAGGCCTCGTCGCCCATCGGCGTCGACCTCGAACGCAATCCCATGGTGTTCTTTCCGCTGATCTACTGGCCTGTCACGGCGCGACAGGCGCCCCTGTCGCCCGAAGCCAACAGCCGCGTGAACCGTTACCTTGCAACGGGCGGGACAATCCTGTTCGATCTGCAGGATCCCTCCGGCAGCGGCGCCAATACCGAGATCCTGCAGCAACTGACCCGGGACATCGCGATTCCGCCGCTGACGCCCGTGCCGCCGGATCATGTGCTGACCAAGGCTTTCTACCTGATGCAGGATTTCCCCGGCCGCTGGACGGGAGGCCGGGTCTGGGTCGAGCAGCCGGGCAGCAGCGTCAATGACGGTGTATCGAGTATCGTGATCGGCGGCCATGACTGGGCATCCGCCTGGGCCGTGGACGACAGGGGCCAGGCGATGTTCGCCGTCGTCCCCGGCGGCGCGCGGCAGCGAGAAATGGCCTACCGGTTCGGCGTCAACCTTGTGATGTACACGCTGACCGGTAACTACAAGTCGGATCAGGTCCATGTGCCGGCGATCCTCGAACGGCTGGGGAACTGACCGATGGCGGGAACCAGCATCGAATTCGCGCCATTGCTGCCCTGGTTCCTGATTGCGGGGCTGGGCGGCATGGCCCTGCTCGTCGCCGGCGCCGGTTTTTATGCCCGCGCCCGAGGCGCGCTGTGGCGAAGCATCGCCTTTGCCGCGTTGATCGCAACCCTGCTGAATCCGTCGCTGGTCAACGAACAACGCGAACCGTTGCGCGACGTCGCCGTCGTCGTCGTCGATGAATCGGCCAGCCAGCGCATCGGCGACCGGCCGGAGCGGACGGCGGCCGCGCTGGAAAAAATCCGGGCCGAAGCGGATGCCCTGCGGGCCACGCTGGACCTGCGTGTCATCCATGTCGGCCGGGAAGGGCTGGATACGGAAAACCAGGGTACGCGGCTTCTGGAACCGCTGCAGCGCGCCCTGAGCGACGTGCCGGAGCGCCGCGTTGCCGGTGCTATCCTGCTGACCGACGGCCAGGTGCACGATGCGCTGCCGAATCCGGAAGCCGAGTCCCTGCCGCGCCCGCTGCACGTACTGCTGACCGGCCGGCGCGACGAAGTGGACCGGCGACTCGTCATCGTAAAGGCGCCGACCTTCGGCATCGTCGGCAAGAAAATGCAGATGACGGTCCGGATCGAGGACAGCACTGCCGCGCCCGACCCCGCGGCGAACCTGCGCATCCGGCGCAACGGCGGCGACGAACTGGTGCTGTCGGCGCCGGTGGGCGAGGAGCATACGCTCGAATTCACGCTGGACCATGCTGGACAGACGGTCTTCGAACTCGCGGTCGACCCCATTCCGGACGAATTGACTGAGATCAATAACCGTGCGGTCGTTTCGATCAATGGCGTCCGCGACCGATTGCGGGTGCTGCTGGTTTCCGGCGAACCGCATGAGGGCGAGCGAACCTGGCGCAACCTGCTGAAATCCGATCCGTCGGTGGATCTGGTGCATTTCACGATCCTGCGGCCGCCGGAAAAGCAGGACGGCACGCCGATTGACGAATTGTCGCTGATTTCGTTTCCGACCCGGGAACTGTTCGAGGTCAAGCTCGCGGAATTCGACCTGGTGATTCTGGACCGATATCGCCGCCGCGGCGTACTGCCGTCGATTTACCTGCAGAATATCGTCGATTACGTCACCGCAGGCGGCGCATTGCTGGAAGCGGCAGGCCCCAGTTTCGCCGGGCCGTTCAGTATCTACCGCACGCCCCTCGGCGCCATGCTGCCCGGAGAACCCACTGGCGAGATCATCACCCGGGGCTACAGGCCCGCCACGACCCGGCTTGGATTGCGTCATCCCGTGACCGCGGACCTGCCCGGCGGCGTTGAGACAATCGGCCCTGACGCGACATCCGGTGAGGGTAACTGGGGCCGCTGGTTCCGTCAGATCGACGTCACGGTCAAGCAGGGGCATGTCCTGATGGACGGCGCGGACGGCCGGCCGCTGTTGATCCTCGACCGGGTCGGCACCGGCCGGGTCGCGCAGATCAACAGCGACCATATCTGGCTGTGGGCGCGCGGGTTCGAAGGGGGTGGCCCCCAGGCGGAATTGTTGCGCCGCGTCTCGCACTGGCTGATGAAGGAACCGGAGTTGGAGGAAAACGACCTTCGCGCCGCCACACGCGGCGACGTTCTGGAGGTCACCCGGCGGAATATCGACGACGAATTGACCCCGGTGGAAGTCACGGGACCGGATGGCAGCACCGTCACGGTACCGATGGAGCGCACAGGAGAGGGCGTCTTCACGGGATCGATTACCGTATCCGAGAGCGGGTTGTATCGGGTCAGCGACGGCGCGGCGGTGTTCATGGCTGCAGTCGGGGCGCTGAATCCGCTGGAATTCAGCAATGTCCTCGCATCGCCGGAACCGCTGCAACCCACAGTCGAAGCAACCGGAAGCGCCATTCACTGGCTCGCGGACAGTGTTCCGAACCTCCGCCTCGTCGCGCCCGAACGCGATACATCGGGCCGCGGCTGGATCGGCCTCGTGGCCAATGGCGATTACATCGTTACCGGACTGACGACACTCCCGCTGTTACCCGCGTTGCTGGTCCTTTTGCTCGCGCTCGGCGCAACCGCCATCGCCTGGCGACGCGAAGGCGATTGACCGCCGGCCACGCGGCCATCGCAAGCGCGTAAAATACATGGACATATGACAATCGGCGCCTAAAATACCGCGATCAACAATTCGTGATACAGCCATTTGTTGATAAACAGCATTTGTCCCGTATTTTTTCCTTCGATATATTCAAATATCTGAAATTAAAAACCAACATGGGCAATGAAAGAACTCGATTTAGACAAATCGACTGGGGAGACCCCTGCGCTTGATGTCGACGTGGCCCCGTGGAAGATGCAGAAACGGTCGGTTGTCATTGCGGGGCATCGCACCAGTGTATCGCTGGAAAACGCTTTTTGGGCGGAATTGAAGGCGATCGCCGTCACGAGCGGCAGTACGGTCAACCAGATTGTCACCGAAATAGACGGGAAACGATCCGGAAACCTTTCCAGCGCCATCCGTCTTTATGTCCTGTATTCACTTCAGGCGTCGTAGCGCAGGGAGTTCCGCCATAGCGCCGGAAGGCTATCTGCCGAGTCCTTTCAGCAATCCCTTCAGCACATCTTCCGGCTTTACTTTTTCCTGCGACTGGCCGTCGCCGCCCGTCACACCCTGCAAAATCTTGCCAATCGGATCCGACGGTTCCGCTGCACCGGCATTGTCGCGGCTCAGAAAGGTGCCGCCGGCACGCACATTCGGCGAGTCCAACGGGCCGCTGAGACCGATACTGATATAGGGCTCGGCCGCCGCGTCGCCGCCGCGCAATACCGATGTCGTCGAATCAATCGTCCAGCGGGGAAGGTCAGCCGTCGCCACGGTGATCGCACGCGCCCCCGCGCCGGTCAGGACGGTGTCCTGAGTCCGCAGAACGCCCTGCTGAATCTCGAAATTGCCCGACAGGTCGGCGGGCGCATCGCCGAAGGCCCGGACGAGAACCGTGGCCAGCCCGCCGATCTGCTGTATTTCCCTGACCTTGTCCCCGAACAGCGCCGCGGCGATACCAACCGCGCCGATGGCCTGCTGTTCGTTCCCGGTCGCCAGCACACGGAGCTTTCCGGCTATATCGCCCTGGCCGGACAGCGCGGAGACCAGCGCGGCCTCCGATGTGCCGGCGGCGGTTACAGTCGCGTTCACCGACACGGGCCCGGAGACGCGAGGCTCCCCGCCGAACGCCGTTGCCGCGCGCGCGGTGTCTATCCCGGCTGCCGTCAGCGTTATATCGACTTTCGGGCCGCCGGTGGCGGAGTCGATACTTCCCTTGCCGGAAACGGTGCCGCCGAAAAACCCCGCCGTCACCTGCTTCAGGTCGAGGCGCCCCGCCGTCAGCGCCACATCCAGTTGCGGCTTGTCGAACTGAAAATTGCCGGAGATCAGCTTACCCATCACCAGGCGGATATTCGCATCCAGCGCCTGCATTGCGGAAAGATCGATCGGTTCCCGCGACCAGCGGTCGGCGGCGGCGTTGCCGGCATCCGCCCCGCCCGGAGCCGACCCCACGGCACGTTGCTGGCGGCCGCGCGCCGTGGCGGACCCCGTCGGTTGCCGAACCGGCTGAAACAGGTCCATCAGAACCTCGCTGGTGGCGAGGTCAGCCGTGATATTCGGCCGGGGACCATCGAGCGCCAGCGACAGTTTTCCCTTTACCGCGACAGGTCCCGCCGCCATGTCAAGCGACGAGAGGTCCAGCGCAGCCGGCGTACCCTTCACGGCGAAACCGCCCTTCAGCGCGCCCAGCTTTTCCGCTGCAGGATGAAAATCGGGCATGAACAGGCGTACAAAATCCGACAATTCGGGATGGCTCAGCGCTACCCTGAAGTCGAAACCCGGCGCGGCGGCGGCCATATCCAGCGGACCCTGAAGATGAACGGCCGCCCCGGCGCCCGTCAGGTTCGTGTCCAGCGTCACCGCCGAAAGATTGCCCGCGACCCGGCCCCTGGCGGTTGGCTTGCCCAACTGCGCCAGTGGGATCGGTGGCGGCATGTCGAGGAAGAGAAACAGGCGCTCCGGATCGGCGACGGCGATGTCGAAATCGACGGCAAAACCCGGGGTTGACGCAAATCCCTGAACTGTTCCCGTTGCGCCGAGGCTGGCGCCGGCAATATCGGCAATGCCGAACTTCCGGATCGTCAGGGCGCCGCCGACAAGCTGCCCGTCGAAGGCAAATTTTCGCGCGATAGACTTCCGATAGGTGATGCGGTCCAGCCGCAAATCGACATTCGCATCGAATTTTTCCAGAAAAGCGAGCGGCGCAGCAGCTGCAGTGGCGGCGCCCGATGGCGCCGGACGGGCCGCCGTCGCAGCGCCATCGCCCGCTTTCGGCGCGGCGGCGGTTGATTCCGGAAAATAGGCATCAAGATTGAGCTGATCGATATCCAGCCGCAGACCGAATCCCAGCCGGTCGCGCAACGCCACAACCAGCCCGCCATGCATTGTGCTCGCGTCGAGGCGAACGTTGAAATCGGGCGCCTGAACGGCATCCGGCGTAGCTGATATCTTGCCCGTGTAGGAAAAGCCCCGCAGCCTGTCCGCCGGCAGCGCGGCGGTATCGACGCCGATCCACTGCAGCAGGGAGCGCAGGCTGTCGGACGCAATGGCGACATCGCCATCGAATTTCGGCTGCCCCTTGACCGGCTGCAGAAACCCGACGAGGGAGATATCCGAACCGCCGGGCAACAGTGCCGAGGCATGGTCGAGCGTTACAGCGCCGTTGGCCAGGCCGCCCCGGATTCCGGCCTGACGGATCACCCCGCCATTGTACTGGATCGCCTCGATCCCGAGATCGAGCGATGCATCGACATTCTGCGGCAGGGTAAACCCGGTCGGCGCCGCCGGCGTGCCCGGTGCGGCTGGCGATGCGGCCCCATCGCTTTGCGCAGCCGGTGTGGACGCCTTGCCGGGGCCGGCGGCATAATCCGCCAGCATCTTGTCCAGATCGATCCGGTTCATGGAAATGGCGACATCGACGCCGATGACATCGCCCAGCACAATACTGACCGCACCGTTGCCCAGCGTTTCGCCAAACCGGATCCTGGCGTCATTCAGCGTTACCGAGTTGCGGGATGCGGAAAGCGCGGCCTCGACGGAAACCGGCCGATTCAGTATCGGCGAGACGCCCGCCCCCGTCGCCATCGCCGCGAGGCGGTCTGCATTGTCACCGGTCATGACGAACTCGCCGGTAATCTGCGCGTCCGGGCCGGTATCCGAAGCCGCACCGTTGAACGAGACCGACGCGCCGGCTTCCGGCAGCTCCAGATTCAGGGCAACGCTGATCGGGCGCCCTTCGATGACGGGGCCGGTTTTCAGGTCCACCGTAACCGGTAACCCGCGATACTGCGCGTCGCCGGAGACGGTGAACGGGCCATACAGCGACGGCGCGGATATCGCCATGTCCAATCCGGTAATGGCGTCCGTTTGTGCCGCGCCGGCGTTGTGATAGGTGACGGATCCGTTTCGGATGGTAACGCTGGCAAGCGAGATATCGACCGCCGACTCCCCGTCCCCTGTCGTCCCCGCCACGCCGCTATCCGGGCCCGGGGTGGCGCCGGAAGGCTGGAAATCCCAACTCGCCCGGCCGTCCGCGGCAACTTCCAGCGCAATGACCGGTTCCACCAGGTCAAGCTGTTCGATCACGATACGGCCTCCAAGCAGCGCACCGATGGAAAGACGAAGGTGGACTTCCTTCAGGCGCAGCATGTCCGGCGTGGCGGCGCCCTCGAAATTGGCGAGCCGTACGCCCGCAACGCGCAGCGCCGGCGCCGGCAGGATTGCCAGATCGATATCGCCCTCTATGGCGGCGCTTCGGCCGGTTTTTTCCTGGATGACGGACACGATACGCCCCTTATGGGCATTCCAGTCTATGAAGCCCGGTACAATCAGTACCGCCGCAACCAGCAGGACGATCAATCCGCCCAGCGAAGAAAGGACAATTTTTTTCACGCGAATGCTCCGATGGCCGGCTGGACCGCGCCGGACAAGGCAATAAGACCGAAAGTAGTCAACGTCAGCCTGCTATTGTAACTGGTGCGTCTACGGATCGGTGTCAAATTATGAGTCACGCGGTGCGGCGTGATTCAGAACTGCTCATTTACGCAATATTTTTCCGGGATTCATGATATTCGCGGGGTCCAGCGCGAACTTGATCGCGCGCATGACGCTGACGGCCTCGCCATGTTCGGCGGTCAGGAAGTCGCGTTTGCCGAGCCCGATACCGTGTTCTCCCGTACAGGTTCCGCCCATGGCGATGGCGCGGTGGTTCATCCGCTCGATTAGCGCCTTGGCGTTCTTCAGTTCCTCGGGCCTTTCCGGATCGATCAGGATCACGAGATGGAAGTTCCCGTCGCCGACATGACCGACAATTGGCGCGATCATGCCGGTTTCCTGGATGTCGCGCTGGGTGTCGAGCAGGCACTCGGCAAGGCGGGAAATCGGTACGCAGGCATCGGTCGCGATTCCCTTCTTGCCCGGCTGCAGGGCCAGGGCAGCGAAATAGGCGTCGTGACGCGCCTGCCAGAGCTGGTTGCGTTCCTCACTGCGGGTCGTCCACTGAAAGCGGCCGCCGTCGAAATCCGCAGCTATGGCGCCGACCATTTCCGATTGTTCCTTGACCGACGCCTCGGTCCCGTGAAATTCGAACCACAGGGTCGGTTTTGCTTCGTAGCCTTCCAGCCTGGAATATCTGATGCAGGCATCCATCTGTACATCGTCGAGCAGTTCGATGCGCGCCACGGGAATGCCGGACTGGATCGTCAGGATCACGGTATTCACCGCATCCGCCAGGGTCGGAAACTGGCAGACCGCCGTCGACATCGCCTCGGGTATGCCATACAGGCGCAACTGCACCTCGGTGATGACGCCAAGCGTTCCTTCCGAACCGACGAAAACGCGCGTCAGGTCGTAACCGGCTGCGGATTTGCGCGCCCGGCCGCCGGTACGGATAACCCGGCCATCCGCCAGGACCACCGTCAGCCCCAGAACGTTTTCGCGCATCGTGCCGTACCGCACCGCGTTCGTGCCGCTGGCCCGCGTCGCCGCCATGCCGCCCAGTGAGGCGTCCGCGCCGGGATCGATGGGAAAGAACAGCCCGGTATCGCGCAGGTGTTCGTTGATCTGCTTGCGGGTGACGCCGGCCTGAACCCGGCAGTCCAGGTCTTCCGCGTTCACTTCCAGCACGGCGTTCATCCGGGACAGGTCGAGACAGACGCCCCCATGCAGCGCGATGACATGCCCTTCCAGCGACGTTCCCGTGCCGTACGGAATGACCGGTATCCCGTATGCGGCGCAAATCCGGACGATGGCGCTGGCTTCTTCGGTCGACTGCGCGAAGCATACGGCATCGGGCGGCATGGGCGTCATATAGTCTTCGCCGCTGGCATGGTGATCGCGCACGGCAGCCGCGGTCGATACCCGGTCGCCGATGACGGCGCGCAGCTGTTCAAGAACCGTCGGCGCGATCTGGTTTGCCGTATTTTCAGGGGCCATGAAATTTTCTCCGGACGGCGCACGTTCAGCCCGTAACCTACTCCGCGCAGGTTCCCCCTTCAACTACACGTACTGGCCGCAAAATACCCGGTCATGCGCTAGAATTTCGCCTATTTATTGCAACCGAACCCTATTTATCCCTTTGATCGAGCCACATAATTTTCCCTTCCCTTGACCAAGCGCCAAGGGTACGCTCCGTTGGGTTTCGCACCGGCGCCTGTCATGTCCGGAGCATGGGAGCGCGGGCTGATCGCAGTGCCCGGCAAGCCGGAAATACAGCGAATTCCGCCAATTTAACGGGCCAGCAGAACTGGCCTTTCACGGGAGGAACAAAAATGTTCAAGAAACCAACATTATCCATTGCAGCCCTTGCACTTGCCGGTTCGCTGGGTGTGACCGCCGCACCAGCCGTGGCGGAAGATATCGTATTCATGACCGGCCCGGCCGGCGGCAGCTGGTACCCGCTGGGCGGCGCCATCAAGAATATTCTGGAAGCCGAAGTTCCCGGGATGAACGTCACTATCCGCCCCGGCGCCGGCCTGATCAACCTGAAGGGCGTATCCGGCGGGAAGGCGCATATGGGCTTCAGCCTGGTCATGTCCGCGGTCGACGGCCTGAATGGGAAGCCGCCATTCGAAGAGAAACTGGGAGACATCTGCAATCTGGGTTCCCTGTACAATAACTTCCTGCAGATTCCGACGACGGATTTTTCGTTCAACTCCGCCGCCGACCTGAAGGGCAAGAAACTTGTCACCCTGCCGCGCGGCAACACAACCGAACTTGGCGCCCGGGCGCTGCTCAAGGCCGCCGGTCTCGGCTATGACGACATGAGCAAGGTGAATTTCGCGTCCATCAGCGATGGCGTGAACATGTTGAAGGACGGCCAGGCCGATGTGATGATGACGATCACCTCTGTGCCGAACGGCTCGCTGCTCGACCTCACCAATTCGCGCAAGATCAAGTTTCTGTCGATCACGGACGAACAGTTCGCCGCGATGAAAAAGGAAAATGCCGGCTGGGGCCGCCTGACGATTCCGGCAAACAGCTATCCGAACCAGACGGAACCGGTTGAGATTGCCGGCTTCCCCGCGCATCTGATCCTGAACTGCTCAACGGTTTCGGAAGAGTCGGCCTATAACATGACCAAGGCGCTTATCAATCGCGGTCAGGAACTCGGCGCCATCGTGAAGACGCTGAGCAACATTACGGCGAAGGACATGGCTACCGATATCGGCGTGCCGCTGCATCCCGGTTCGGCCAAGGCCTACAAGGAAGCCGGCGCGCTCTAGAGCCGGGCGACCATCGATATCGGGTCCGGGCCGTTAGCCCGGACCCGAATTCATAGCCGAACCGGGCCCCGAAAAAAATGGAACCGGACGGCACCGGGAGGAGTGTCTGTTCATGCTGGCCAGCAACAAGATCGGTATCGCCGTTTCATCCGCCATCGCGCTTGCGATGTTGGGATTCCATCTCTGGGTCGTCTTCACCGGTGCGCCGGAGGTCTTTCATTTTCGCGGCACGCATCTGCTGTTTGCGCTGGTCCTGATCTATCTCTGGTTTCCGACGCTGGCCGACGCCACGCGCGGCAAGGCAATCTTCGGCGCCCTGTGGGATACGGCACTTCTCGCCGGATCCGTCGCGGTCATCTCCTACCTTTTTGTGGAGCACGATTACATTCTGGACCGCTTCGCCTATGTCGATGAATTGCGGCCGACAGACTTCACCTTCGGTGTCTTGATCATTGTCATTGTCCTGGAGGCGACCCGCCGCACCATTGGTCTGGCGCTGCCGATCACGTCCCTGATATTTCTCGGCTACGGCTTTTTTGTCGCCGGCCTGCGACCCGGCGAAGTCATCGATCAGATGTACCTGACGACGGAAGGCATTTTCGGCATCCCGCTGAATGTGTCCGCCACATATCTCGTCCTGTTTATCGTATTCGGCGCCCTGGTTGAAAAAACCGGCACCGGCAAACTGTTCATGGATTTCGCGCTGGCACTTGCCGGGCACACCGCCGGCGGACCCGCCAAGGTCGCCTGCATGACCAGCGCCATGTTCGGCACGATTTCCGGCAGTTCCACCGCCAATGTCATGACCACGGGTACATTCACGATTCCGCTGATGAAACGGATCGGATACCGGCCCGCCTTTGCCGGCGCGGTCGAAGCGGTTGCATCGACCGGCGGGCAGATCATGCCGCCGATTATGGGCGCCGCCGCCTTCGTCATGGCCGAATTCATGGCCGTGAGTTACCTGACGGTTATCTCGCTCGCCATCCTGCCGGCGCTGCTCTATTTCCTTGCGGTTTTTATCGCGGTCCATTTCGAAGCGAAACGCGTCGGCCTGAAGGGGCTGCCGCGCGCCGACCTTCCCGCAATGGGCAAGGTCCTGCGCGACCGTGGCCATCAGTTTCTCCCCCTGGCAATCATCATTGGCGTTCTGGTCGCCGGATACAGCGCGCCCTATGCGGCGACATGCGGTTTGTTTTCCGTCGTTCCGGTTGCCCTGATGCGCAAGACGACACGTTCCGAGATCAGCTTCATGGGCGTCATCAACGCCCTTATCGAAGGCATTCGCAACTCGCTGCAGGTCGCCGTCGCCTGCGCCTGCTCCGGTATCGTCATCGGCATTATTTCCCTCAGCGGCATCGGCATCGAGTTCACCTCCTTCGTCATTCAACTGTCGCAGGAGACCCTGTTGCTGGCGCTGATCCTGACCGCGATCGCCGGCATCATCCTGGGCATGGGCCTGCCGACGACGCCCGCCTATATCGTACAGGTGGCGTTGCTGGTGCCGGCGCTGATCAAGCTGGGGGTCCCGCTTGAAGCCGCGCATATGTTCGTGTTCTATTTCGCCATCCTCTCGGCCATTACGCCGCCGGTGGCGATCACGCTTTACGCGGCGAACGGCCTGTCCGGCGCGGGGATCTGGGATGGTGGCCTCGCTGCGATGAAACTGGCCGCGACCGGCTACATAATACCGTTCATGTTTGTCTACGGACCGTCGCTGCTGATGATCGGCGACGCCGTCACGGTCGCAATTTCCTGCGTGACCTCGGTTATCGGCGTTTGCTGCCTTGCCGCCGGCTTGCACGGATACTTCCTGCGCCGCGCCAATGTAATCGAGCGCCTGCTGCTGGCGGCGGCGGCCTTTACGCTGATCAAGCCCGGCCTGACAACGGATATCGTCGGCGGCTGCATCATCACCGGCATCATCGCATTGCAGCTGTTCATCTGGCCGCGCTCGGCGACGGAAACGGAAACCGCCGCACCGGTGACCGTTCGGGACTAACCATCTAACGCAGATCGTAGCGGATTTCCGATCCGTCATCGCCGTGGAAGCGAACCTGCATCAGCACGCCCCGGCTGTCGTACCAGAGGTCGCGTTCGAAATCGCCGGTCATCACATAGTGCCGGGCCTGGATATCGCGCCCCGCGACCCGGATTGATTCCATGCCGGCGTCGGCGATTTCGACCGACATCAATTCGCCATCGGCCGGATCCAGAATGCGGCGTTGCGTCACGATCGCGACACTCCACAGGCTCGCCGGCTGGAGATCCGGGTCCTCCGCCGTTTCGACGCCATTGATCGCCAGCACCATGCCGCCCTCTTCGCGATGCAGGGCAATCTGGTATGGCGCACCGTTATCGTTCGTCGTGGCTGCCATCCGCTGTAGACTGCCGTCGCGCCAGACTTCCAGCGCCTGATGCTCGAACCGGTAAAGCGGTATGAAGCCGAAGCGGTAATCGACCTTTGCCTCGATGCGCACCTCCAGGTCGCTCCCGTTCCTTTCGAAGCGGATGACATGCGAGCCGATTGCCTCGCCGTTCCGCAGGATGGCGAAATTCAACATCCCGCCATCGGGCACGCCGGTAATATCGGACGCCAAGGCCGGCGCTATGCGGCACGATACCGCGATCAGCGCCGCGGCAATCAGGGCTACGGACAAACACCGTCGCGCCATTGTTGTTATTCCGAAACGGCAATCCGGCCGTCGGTCGTCACAATTTTCGTGAATTCGAACCTGTTGCCGGCGTCGTCCTCGGCCCAGTATTGCAGCGTAATCCGGTCTTTTCCCACCGGGGTCGCAACGTAGTGGCCCTTCTGTTCCAGGGTCTGCAATGCTTCGATCCGGTAATTGACAAGCGCATCGGCGCACTCTTCGCCATTCAGGACGCACACCTTGCCGCGCGTGACGGTGACGCCGGTGCCGGCGGTCTCCGTAAACAGCCGGCGATGGTTGTAGCGGTGCCGCCCCGCGGCGAATTCATAGGTAAATTCGATCAGGTCCAGGCGCACCTGTGCCTTCTCGGCGGCCTCGGCGACCGGTTCGGCGCCATCACAGGCACTCAGTGCCAGCAGGGTCGTGCAGAATATCGTCGCATACCGGTTCATGTGATTGTCACGCCGCTGTGCCGCCGACTGTCAGCCCGTCAATCCGCAGGGTTGGCTGGCCGACGCCGACCGGCACGCCCTGACCGTCCTTGCCGCAGGTGCCGATGCCGGGATCGAGCTTCGTGTCGTTGCCTATCATGGAAACACGGGTCAACACGTCCGGGCCGTTGCCGATCAGCGTCGCCCCTTTTACCGGCGCGCCAATTTTTCCATTCTCAATCTTGTAGGCCTCGGTGCAGGAAAAGACGAACTTGCCGCTGGTGATATCGACCTGGCCGCCGCCGAAGGACACGGCGTACAGCCCGTTCTTGACCGAGCGCAGGATCTCCTCCGGATCGGCGTTACCGTTGGGCATGTAGGTATTGGTCATCCGCGGCATCGGCGCATGGGCAAAGGATTGCCGCCGCCCGTTGCCGGTCGGTGCGGCGCCCATCAGGCGGGCGTTCAGCCGGTCCTGCATATAGCCGACGAGAATGCCGTCTTCGATCAGGACCGTGCGGGAGGTCGCGGTTCCCTCGTCATCGATCGTCAGCGAACCGCGGCGGTCGTTGAGCGTGCCGTCGTCGACCACCGTCACGCCGGGGGACGCGACGCGTTCGCCCAGCAGGCCGGCGAAAGCCGAGGTCTTCTTGCGGTTGAAATCGCCTTCCAGCCCGTGCCCGACCGCTTCATGCAGCAGGATACCGGGCCAGCCGGGGCCGAGCACGACGGTCATTTCGCCGGCGGGCGCGGCGACGGATTCCAGGTTCACCAGCGCCTGCCGCAACGCCTCGTCGGTCTGCGCCTGCCAGGCTGCCGGGTCGACGAAGGCGTCGTAGGACACCCGGCCGCCAACGCCATGGCTGCCGCTTTCCATGCGGTCGCCCTCACCGACGATGACGGAGACATTGAGCCGGACCAGTGGCCGGATATCGGCAGCGCGGAAACCGCCCAACCTGATGATCTGCACCGCCTGCCATTCGCCCGATATCGACGCAGACACCTGCCGCACACGGGAATCGCGGGACCTGGCATATTCATCGATATCGGCCAGCAGCTTTACCTTGGCGGCGAAATCCATCTGGCCGAGCGGGTTTTCGTCGCTGTACAGGCTCTGGTTTCGGCCAACGGGCGCGCCGGCCATCGTGCCGCCATGGCCCGACTGCACCGCGCGAACCGTATCGCCCGCCCGTTTGATGGCGTCTTCATTCAGTTCCGCCGAATGCGAATATCCCGTCGCCTCGTCGGCGATGGCGCGCAGGCCAAACCCCTGCATCGTATCGAAGCTGGCGTTGCGGACGCGGCCGTCATCATAGGAAATGCTCTCCGCCTGACAGTACTCCAGGTAGAGTTCACCATCATCGGCCCCGGTCAGGGCGTCATCGACGATCTTCTGCGTTCGCGACTGGTTGAGCCCAGCCTTTTCGAAAAACAGGTTGTCTGTCGTCGCAAGGTCGGACACAGCAGCCCTCCTTTTTCAGTTCGGTCGGTACCCGCCTTCTCCGGCGTACCCGGACCACGGAACCCATTGAATATGACAGAACTGTGGCAAAAAGACAGCCAATATGCATCACGGTTCCATGACCGGAATATTCTCCTGCGCAGGAAACGACTCCGGTCAACGCGATGTTCCCCACTATTCGCGTGCGGCCGGAAGATATCGTTACGGGCGGGGCATGTCGCTGCCGCATCCGGCGCCGACGATTCTTGCCTTCCGGCGCCGGTAATGTTAGGTAGCCTGTCTCATCGATAGGGATATTCGATCATGACTACGTCTGGTAAGGATATCGCAAGCGACGAACCCGAACTCGTGCGCGTGCAACATGCGGTCATTATCCAAAAAGCGGCTGACATTCGGGCACTGAACGATCTGCTGTCGGTCGGCTGGCGCGCCGCCTCGACATCGCCGATGAATGACGCCGTCCTCGTCATTCTGGAGCGCGCGGGATCCCGGAAGGATATCGAGGAAATGCGGACCGCGCTCGGATACAGCCCCCTGGCCGGCAACTCCGCCAACACGTAAGACGCCGGCGGCGCCCGGCGTGTCCGGCGACATGACCCTTTCAATAGTTTGTTAACCTTTCGATGCGAGCCTCGCGCGACTGCGCCGTCAACGCAACGGGCCCGATGGGGATGTAATTTCATGAAGCGTATCGCCGTGCTTGTCCTGCTTGCCGGCCTCACCGCCTGTCAGACCGGCGACCCCGCCAACCAGCGGGCCAGCGCGACGCTTTCCGGCATGTTTCTGGGCGCCTTCGTCGGTTACAACATCCTGGGCAGCGGCACCGGGCAGACCGTCATGACCATCCTCGGCGCGGCGGCCGGCGGCGCCGGCGGCTATTACGCGGCCGACTACATCATCCGGATGGACAAGCAGAAGATGGAGCGCGCGGCCTTTCTGAGCCTGGACAGCGCGGCTGAGGGATCGACGGTCTATTGGGAGAACGAGGACACCGGTTCGGCCGGCAGTTTCCGGATTCTGCGCAGCTTCCAGGCGTCCGACGGCCGCGACTGCCGGGAATTCATCGCCAGTGCCATGGGCGAAAGCGCAACCGTCGAACGGCAGAGCACGGCCTGCCGGATCCGCAACGGCGCCTGGGAAATTGGCTGATGATACGGGAGGAATGGCGGAAGGAGCGGGATTCGAACCCGCGTTAGGTTTCCCTAAACACGCTTTCCAAGCGTGCGCCTTAAGCCACTCGGCCACCCTTCCACGGCCGAACCGTCCCGGTCGGCGCGGCGGACACTACATTCTTGCTTTCCCGTACGCAAGCCAGTGGTTCCCGCCGAAACCCATGCGTGTTAGGGTGCCCCGCATTGCTTGAAACAGGATGGTATTCCGCGTGTCGATTTTGCGTTTTCTGGGCCGTCTGTTCGTCGCACTGTCGTTGATTACCCTGCTGTCGGGGGTGGCGATCTGGCTGGTGGGCACGGATGTCACGGCGGTCGCGGGGCAGGCTTGGGCCAGCGCGGATATCGAGAGCCTGAACATGATACAGGTCGTCATCCAGCGTCACCTGCACCTGCCGGCGCTGTGGGACTCGGTCATCGTCCCGTATCTTCTGCTGCGGCCGACCTGGGAATCGTTCACGATCCTGTTCGTGCTGTTCCTGATGCTTGGCGGGCTGTTCCTGCGTCTCGGCCGGCGGCCGCCGCGACCCAGGGGCCTGCGGCGCTGATCTAGCGGTCCTCCATCCGCAGCGCTTCGAGGAAGGCCGATTGCGGGATTTCCACCTGGCCGAACTGGCGCATCCGCTTCTTGCCCTTCTTCTGCTTTTCCAGCAGCTTGCGCTTGCGGGTAATGTCGCCGCCATAGCATTTCGCGGTCACGTCCTTGCGCAGCGCGCTGACGGTTTCCCGGGCAATCACCTTGCCGCCGATCGAGGCCTGGATGGCGATCTTGAACAACTGGCGCGGGATCAGAGTCTTCAATCGTTCGCAGAGCTGCCGGCCGCGCCGTTCCGACTGCGATTTATGGGTGATCAGCGCCAGCGCATCGACCGGTTCGTTGTTCACCAGAATGCCGACCTTGACCAGGTCGCCTTCGCGGTATCCGGAAATTTCATAATCGAAGCTGGCGTAGCCGCGGCTGATCGATTTCAGCCGGTCGTAGAAATCGAACACGACCTCGTTCAGCGGTAGCCTGTAAACGACCATGGCCCGGTCGCCGACATAGGTCAGTTCCACCTGCTCCCCGCGCCGTTCCGTGCACAGCGACAGAATCCCGCCGAGATATTCGTCCGGCGCCATGATCGTCGCCTTGATCCAGGGTTCGGCGATGGTGTCGATCCGCATCGGTTCGGGATAATCCGCCGGGTTGTGCAGTTCGATCTGTTCGCCATTGGTCAGCGCGATCCGGTAGACGACGGAGGGGGCGGTGGTGATGAGGTCAAGGTCGAATTCCCGCTCCAGCCGTTCCTGGACGATTTCCAGATGCAGCAGGCCGAGGCAGCCGCAGCGGAACCCGAAGCCCAGCGCGGCGGAGGTTTCCGGTTCGTAATGGAAGCTCGAATCGTTCAGCGCGAGCCGCGCCAGGCTCTCGCGCAGATCGTCGTAATCCGCCGCGTCGACGGGAAACAGCCCGCAGAACACGACCGGCACCGACGGCTTGAACCCGGCCAGCACCTTGAGCGCCGGCACGCGGTCGTCGGTCAGCGTATCGCCGACCTTGCAATCCGCGACCGATTTGATCGAGGCGGTGATAAAGCCGATCTCGCCGGGGCCCAGCGCGTCGATCATGACGCCCTTCGGCGTGAAGATGCCGACGCGCTCCACCGGATGGGCGGTACCGGTGGCCATCATGCGGATACGCTGGCCCTTGGTCAGGGTGCCGTCGACGACGCGAACCAGCGCCACGACGCCGAGATAGGCGTCATACCAGCTGTCGACCAGCAAGGCGCGCAGCGGCGCTTTCGGATCGCCGGCGGGCGGCGGCAGATGCTTCACCAGCGCCTCCAGCACGTCGTCCACGCCCTGCCCCGTTTTGGCGGAAACGGCAATGGCGTCGCTGGCGTCCAGCCCGATCACATCCTCGATCTGCTGGCGGATCCGGTCCGGCTCCGCGGAGGGCAGGTCGACCTTGTTCAGGACGGTGACGATTTCATGGTCGGCGTCCAGCGCCAGATAGACATTCGCCAGCGTCTGCGCCTCGACTCCCTGGCTGGCGTCGACCAGCAGGATCGATCCCTCGCAGGCGGCCAGGCTGCGGCTCACCTCATAGGCGAAATCGACATGGCCCGGCGTGTCCATCAGGTTGAGGATATAGGTCTCGCCGTCCTTCGCCCTGTATTCCAGGCGGACCGCATGCGCCTTGATGGTGATGCCGCGTTCGCGCTCCAGATCCATCGAATCGAGGAACTGTTCCTTCATCTCGCGCGCCGCCAGCGACCCGGCCTTCTCGATCAGCCGGTCGGCCAGCGTCGATTTGCCATGGTCGATATGGGCAATGATCGCAAAATTGCGGATATGGCTTTGATCAGTCATCGATTTCTTACCGGATACGGCCTAATTCCGGGCGGAACATAGGCGTGGATCGGGTTCGAAGCAATCGCGGAGAACGCCACCGGTCAATGGGCCTGGCCGAAGCCCGGCACAGACGCCACGCTGTTCGCCTGGTCCAGCGTCAGAAGGCCCCTGGCGAAGCGGTCCATGGCCGGTTTCGACATATAATGCCCGCATAATGTATTGAATTCATCCATGAATTCGGATTCATCCATGAAATTTCCGGGCCCGCCTTTTGGCGCTTCGACAAAGGCCTCATGGGTTTCGCCCCGCACCGTCACCCGCGCGACAATCGCCGCCGGCAGGTCCTCGAACCCGGTCTCCGCCACGAATCCGGCCAGCCGCCCCGTTACACCATCCATCGGTCGATTCCTCCCGGCATAAAAATTACGCGCGGATTAACATCCCTTAACATCCCTTAACATCGGTTAACATCGATTGGCGGTGCTGCCCCTGGCGATATCCTGATTTCATTGGCAATGGTTGGCTTTTATTTGCATTTTCCGATATCGGGCGGCGGATCATGGCCACAACCGAATAATAGGAATATAATGCTTTCACTTCCAGTTTCAAGTACCCGCCACCGGAGCTCATCCAAGATTTTCCGGGTACGCCGCGCATTCGGTAAGCGCCTAAACGCCCGTGTCGAAGATACCGCCGGGCTGCATGTCGCGGAATTTCCGGGTCCAGTCCTGTCGCAGGGAATGTTCGGTCGCCCCCCGGTCATAGGCGGGGGAAATCAGGGCGTCGGCTTCCTCAAGGTCGATGCGCACGACCGCGCGCACCGCCTCCGCCAGTCCGCCCAGATCGCCGAACCGGGCGAACAGCGCATCGAAGCCGTCGGCGCCCCGCATCACGGCGGTGGCGCGCCCCTGGAACCGGTAGCCCTTGCGCACGAAGGGATCGACGAAATTCAGCGCCACCGAGGGATTGCGCGCAAGGTTGCGCATCGTGTTCGGCGACCGCAGTTCGACGAAGGCAATCGTGGTATCGTCGAGGACGATATAGGTCGCCTTGGGCGAAAGGTTGGGCGTGCCGTCCGCATTGACGCTCGCCAGGAAGCCCAGTTTCTGTTCGCGGATCACGCGTTTCATGTCGTCGGTCAGCATCCGTTTCCTCCGCTAATAAACCTTTCTCTTCTTTAGACTATCGAACGTACCCCCGCAGGGTCCAAACGCGCCATTCGAACGGCACCAATCCCGTCACGCGGAACGGCGGCGGAATCGCGCGAATGTGAGGCGACAGATAACCCGTGCACGGGTTATCTGTGATCCTCAGTTCTGCTTCAGAAAGTTGTTGTCTTGTCCTATTTTGCCGATCCCCTGGCGCTCGTCGCCTTTGTGACCGTCATCGCCGTGGTCAGCCTTGTGCTGTCGCCGCGGGTAACGGGCGTGGACGGTTTCTTTTCCGGACGCGACGAAACCGGCCGTGCGCCTGGGTTGTGGACGCTGGTGCTCAGCCAGGTCACGACCTGGATATTCGCCCGATCGCTGATGAACGCGGCGATCCTGGGATTCTATTACGGCATCGCCGGCGTGCTGGCCTATACGACCTATTACGCATCCTTCCTGACTGGCGCCGTCATCGTCGACCGCGTCCGGTTCCGCCATGGCGCCGCGTCGCTGCAGGACTTCCTGCGCGACCGGTTCGGCGCGGCCGGCGTCGCCTGCTACAACGCCGTGGTCGCCCTGCGGCTGATGTCGGAAGTCTTCGCCAACCTGCTGGTGGTCGGCGTGATCTTCGCCGCCGCCTTTTCCGGCTACGCCTATGCCCGCGAACTCGCCATCACCGCATTCGTGCTGGTCGGGCTGACCTATTCGATGATGGGCGGGCTGCGCGCCTCCCTGCGGACCGATGTCGCGCAGATGCTGCTGTTCCTCGTTGTTCTGGCGGTCGCGGCGGTAGCCCTGTTCGCCGCACCCGAATTCGAACTGGCGACGGCGCTGTCCGCGCCCGGCGTATCGGGCCCGGCCCCTGGCTGGATATTGCTGGCCGTCGCCGCGCTGCAGGTGCTCAGCTACCCGGCGCATGACCCGGTGATGATCGACCGGGGCTTCCTGGCGGACCGGCGGACGACAAGGCTGTCGTTTCTGCATGCGTTCTGGATTTCCGCCGGCTGCATCTTCCTGTTCGGGCTGTTCGGCGCGCAGGCCGGGCTTGTCGCGCAGGAAGGCGAGGCGATGGCGGCGGTCTGGATGCGCATGTTCAACCCCGCCGTCATCTTCTGTCTGAATGCCGCATTGCTGGTATCGGCCATGTCCACGCTCGATTCCGCGCTGTCCTCGGCGGCGCGGCTGGCGGTTGTCGAAATGCGGCTGGGCGCGGTCACCGCCGCCAACGGGCGGATCGCGATGGCGCTGTTCATGCTGGGCGGGCTGCTGTTCCTGCTGGCCGGGACGGAAGACCTCTATGCGGCGGTCGCCGTTTCGGGCACCGCGTCGATGTTCCTGGCCCCGGTGATCGTCTTCTCGCTGTTCGGCGGGCGGGATATCCCGCTATGGAGTTACCTGATCGCCTTCGCCGTGGCGATTGCCGGGGCGGCGCTGTATTTCCTCAACGGGCACCCGGCGGTGCAGGCCCTGAGCGGCGGGATCCACAAATACACGCTGCTGCTGTGGATATGCGGCGCGGTGCTGGGGCTCGGTTTCGCCGCCTTCGCGCTGGGCGCGATGACCCGGACAACCCGGCTGCAACACTCCTGACGACAATCAGCAATTATCGGTGTCGAGCGAATATCCCGCGCCGCGAACGGTGCGAATCAGGTCCTCGCTGCCGGCATCGGACAGCGCCTTGCGCAGCCGCCGGATATGTACGTCCACCGTGCGCTGCTCCACATAGATTTCCCGGCCCCAGGCCAGGTCCAGCAACTGCTCGCGCGAGAACACCCGGCCGGGACGTTCGATCAGGGTCAGCAGCAGCCGGTATTCCGTCGGGCCCAGCCGCACCGGTTTACCGTTACAGGTGACCTTGTGGGCCGCCAGGTCCATGACGACGCCGCCATATTCCAGCGTCTCGTCGCTGAACCCGGGGCGGGTGCGGCGCAGCAATGCGCGGATCCGCGCCACCATTTCACCCGGCGAATAGGGTTTCACCATGTAGTCGTCGGCGCCGGAATCGAGCCCGCGAACGCGGTCCGCTTCCTCGCCGCGCGCCGTCAGCATGATGATCGGCAGGTTTTTCGCATCGGCCCGCCGGCGCAACTGACGGCAGACCTCGATACCGGATATTTCCGGCATCATCCAGTCCAGCACGATCAGGTCCGGCGGGTCCTCCGACGCCAGCGCGAGCGCCTCGTCGCCGTCGCTGGCGACGCGGGTCCGATACCCCTCGCGCTCCAGGTTATAGGACAGCAGTTCCGCCTGGGGCGGTTCGTCCTCGACAATCAGGATAAAGGGTTTCATGGGGATTCCGTACTTTTCCTGGCGTCAACCGCATCCGATGAAATGACCGTCATGCTGCTCTGGTCATCCTTGGGCCGCATTTCATCATGCATTTCGCCCAGGACCATCATCCGGATGTATTCGGCGATATTCGTCACGTGGTCACCCATGCGTTCGACGTTCTTGGCAATGAACAGCAGATGCGTGCATGCGGTGATATTGCGCGGATCTTCCATCATATAGGTCAGCAATTCGCGGAACAGGCTGGTATGCAACTGGTCGACTTCCTGGTCGCGGGCCCAGACGTCGTTCGCCATATCGACATCCCGCTTGATATAGGCGTCCAGCACGTTACGGATCATTTCCTGCACCAGACGGCTCATCCGGGCGACCGTATTCATGGCGCTGCCCATCGGCGGAGTCCGCGCCAGCGCCATGGTCCGCTTGCAGATATTGCGGGACAGATCGCCGATCCGCTCCAGATCGTTCGCCGCCTTCAGGGCGGAAATCACCAGCCGAAGGTCGGCCGCCATCGGCTGCCGTCGGGCCAGCACGTCGACGGTAAAGATATCCACTTCGCGTTCCAGCGCGTCGATCCGGGCATCGCCCGCGGCGACCGATTCGGCCAGATTCACGTCGCGGCGCACCAGCGCCTCGATTGCCTGCGACAGCTGCATTTCCGCGAGACCGCCCATTTCGACGATCATGTTATCGAGCCTGGTCAGATCCTCGTCGAACGAGCGGACAATATGATCTGCTGCCATTTCTGCTTCTTTCCTTCTGGACGATCCGGCCGGTATTACAGGATGCGGTTCGTTTGTCTTCGGGCTTCTTGATCGGGCGCGAGGCATTGGTGATGTCAGGCGTGTCGACACCGGCGCCCGAGTTGATTGCTCTTTCCTTGCTCCTGCCGGATGGCCTGTCCAAACGCAGGGTAACCTAGATCTGACTCACTGCTCTTTTATAACACTTTTGTTACCGTAATATGACAAGCGCCGGCTTGACGCGGGTCACGGGGCGTTGGCGGGTTTCGATCGCGCGCCGGTCCCGTCATGCGGCAGATACACGGTAAACCGGCTGCCGACGCCCAGCTTGCTTTCGATGGCAAGACGGCCGCGATGGCGGCTGACGATATGCTTCACGATCGCCAGACCCAGCCCGGTGCCGCCCATCGACCGCGACCGCCCCTTGTCCACCCGGTAGAACCGTTCGGTCAGGCGCGGAATCTGGTCCGGCGCAATGCCTTCGCCGATATCGGCGACGCAGACCGCCACGCCAGGGTCGCCGAGATTGGGGATGCGGTCAACGGTTTTCGCCGTCACCGAAATCCGGGTCCCTTCGCGCCCGTAACTGATCGCGTTGGTCACGAGGTTCTGGAAGACCATCACCAGTTCATCCTGCTCGCCGATGACGGCGGGCAGGTTGGGCTGGATTTCGAGATCGATCCCCATGCGATGCTTTGCCGCGCGGACCGACAGGGAATCGACGACGCTGCCCAGCAGGTCGGAAAGCCGGACATAGTCTTCCGGCGGGATATGCTCGTCGGCTTCGACCCGGGACAGCGACAGCAGGTCGCCGATCAGCCGCGTCATCCGCTGCGCCTCGCTTTCCATGATGGTGAGAAACCGCTTCTGCGCCGCGGGGTCGTCGCTGGCGACGCCGCGCAGCGTCTCGATAAACCCGACCAGCGACGACAGCGGCGAGCGCAGCTCGTGGCTGACATTGGCGACGAAATCCGCGCGCATCTCCTCCGCGTTCCGGGCGGCCGTGACATCATGCATCGCCACCATCGCGCCCAGCCCATCGGTGTGCCTTTCAATCCGCATCGGCGAAACATGCACCGTAAACTGCCGCGTCACGTCCTGCGCGATGGAGATATCCTCGCGCTGCGCCCCGCCGCCGGACAGCGTGGCGTCCACCGCCGACAGGACATTCGGGTGCCGGATCAGAAACGCCAGGTCGCGGCCCTGAAACGCCATGTCGAAGAAATTCAGCGCGGCGCGGTTGATCCGCACAACCCGCCGCTTCGAATTCAACAGAATGACGGGATCGGGAATGCCGTCGAGGACATCCAGGTCCGACATTGTCTTTCGGGTATCTTCCGGCACGGCGTTCCACCCTGTTGCGCTGAACGGTCTGAAATTCGCGCCGCACTCTGCTGCGAACCCCGCTTCCCTGTCAAACCTCGCGGGATAACCGGCCTCAGCCCAGCCGATACACCCGCACCGCCGTGTCGTGAAACAGCTTCGCCTTTTCACCGGCCGTGTATCCTTCGGTGACGCGCTTGAAGGAATTCCACAGCACGCCGTAGCCGCAACTGATCTTGTCGACCGGAAAGTTGGACTCGAACATGCAGCGATCGGGGCCGAACAACTCGATGGCCGCCTCGAAATACGGGCGCTGCGCCCCGGCAAGCGCCGCGCTGTCCGGCGGCGCCGGATTGCACTGCCAGTTGAAGCCGCAGTAGTCCATACACAATCCACCCAGCTTGACGACGACATTGGGGCAGGACGCGACCCCGGTCAGGCCTGTTTTCCAGGCATCGAAAATCTCATCCCGCCGTCCGGCATATTCGCCAATCCCGACAATGCCGCCGACATGGTTCAGGATGACCGCCGTTTCCGGAAACGCCCGCGCCAAATCCGCCACTTCGCCAAGCTGGCGGTAGCGGCAGGGCAGGTCGAAACTCAGGCCCAGCGGCGCCAGTTCCGCAAACCCGGCGCGGAACCCGGCATCCATATACAGCCCCGGCCGTTCCGACCGGGCGATGCGCGGGTCCGGGTCCCAGGCGCCTGTGCAGCGGATTCCTTTCATCCGCGCGGGCGCGGCGGCGATTTCCGCTTCCAGCACGGCCTTCACCCGGGCGCCGGCGGACAGGTCCGCATAGCCGACGATCCCGGCCGCGACCCGCGTTTTCCCGTATAGCCCTGATGCCGCCATCGCCGCGATGCCGTTGGCGAATTCGACCTCGCCGACATATTTCATTTCGTCGGGGCCATCGGCGCGGAACATGGAGAGGTGTTCGATGAAGACGGTCGAGACGATATTATGGCCGGAATCGAGGTCGCTTTTGATCTCGTCGATCATGTAACGGCGCGCCACCTGCCCGTCCCGGGCATCCCAGAGGTGATGATGCGGATCGCAGATCGGCAGTCCCGGTTCCAGCGCGTCTTCGGTCACCTGGGCCAGCCAGCCGGCATTCGATGGCTCGATCATGATATCCCTCCCCCGCCCCTTAACGTTTCGTGCACAGCGCCATGACCGCGCCCGCATCCGCCGCCGTATCCAGCGACCAGACGGCATCCGCCAGCGGCGTCACATCCGCGCCGAAGCCGCCATATTCCGCCAGCATGGCCAGCTTCCCGTTCAGGCCCGCGTCGCTCATCGGGTTGCGCGAACCGCCCTGGGTGTCGGCGATTTCCACCATGTGCTCCGCGCCCTGTTTCGTGCGGACCAGCATCTTCACCCCTTCGATATCGTAGCTGTCGTCATCGACGAAGCGCACGGTCGGGCGGATCCCGTCCCGCAGGGTTTCGGCCACGGCCTCGTCGCTGAATTCCGACAGGCCCGCGCGGCCCCGCCGCAGCGCGATGGCGATGGCGTGCTGGGCGCTGACCTGCGATTCGCGGCCGGTGGCGACGTCGGGCCGGTCCGTCCGCTGCTGCAGGAACGGGTGCCCGGTCAGCGTCACCTCGGCCACATCCTCGACCGCGAAGGCGCCCGCGCCGTGCAGCCTGATGCAGGCCTCCATCACCGGGTTGAGGACGATGCCGGTCGGATAGGGCTTGTAGGTGTTCCGGGCGATTTCCCAAACCTCGCCCAGCCCGTCGAACAGGGCATCGGTTTTCGGGTCATCCGCATAGACCGGCAGGAACCCGCGCGCGCCTTCCAGCGGCGCCGCCGGGCCGGAAAATCCTTCCGCCGCCAGCAGGGCGGAGGCCATCCCGTTGCGCGCCGCATTGCCGACGCTGATGCTCTTGGACATGGTGCCCAGGGTTTCGACCAGCCCGGAGGCCTGCGCGGAGGCGTTGCCCAGCGCCCAGCCGAACTGTTCCTCCGTGAGGCCGGCCAGCGCGCCAACGCCCACCGCCGCGCCGAAAATGCCGCAGGTCGAGGTGATGTGCCAGCCGCGCCCGTAATGATAGGGCGACACCGCATTGCCGATCCGGCATTCGATCTCGCCGCCGAGAATGAACGCCCGCAGCAGGTCCGCGCCGCTGCACCGCGCGATTTCCGCATGGGCGAACAGGGCCGGCGCGACCGGCGCGGTCGGGTGGATGATCGTGTTCGGATGGGTATCGTCGTAGTCGAAGATATTGGCGCTCATGGCGTTCACACAGGCCGCGAGCAGCATGTCGACACGTTCCGCCCGCCCGATGATCCCGGCCCCCCGGCTCCCGGCAAACGGGCCCAGCACGGCAAGGTACTTGTCGATTGCCGGCTCGCGGCAGCCGCCCAGCGCCGTCGCGAACCCGTTCAGCAGCGACCGCTTCGCCTCATGCCGCACCGCTTCGGGTATGTCGCGCCACCGCGTGTCGTGGACGAAACGGGCCAGCCGGCGGGTTACCGCACCGGCGGCAGGAGGATTGGCATCTGGCATGGCGGCTTGTCCTGATTGTAGGGGGAACGACGGAAGTCTAGGCTATAGCACATCAGGTTTGAATGGAACCGCAACAGGTTCCATTCAAACCTGTGAAGGTGCTATATCTTCAATAGGATAGATCAGATTCACGTATTCGGTTGGATCGCCGGAGGCGATTCCAATCGAATACGATCTGATCTAGCATTCCGGTAACCCCAACCTCAACGGGACCGGTCAGCGATACAAAAACGTCCGAAACCCTTGCCACGGAACGCCGTGATGCAAGAGGCTTTGCCGCGGGCGCTGTTGTGCTAGTCTTTCGTCATGCGCGCGTCCCGAAGGGGCGGCGGCGCCCACATAATCCACTCCAGGGGAGGAAATGAAAAATGGCGTATGAAAGCATGATCTGCGAGATGATCACCATCCGGGGCGACAATAACGATCCGGTCTCGGCCTATACGGCGCGGCCCATGGGCCCGGGGCCGTTTCCCTGCGTCGTACTGATCCATCACCTGCCGGGCTGGGGCGAATTCTACCGCGAACAGACCCGCAAGTTTGCCCATCACGGCTATGCCGCGATCAGCCACAACCTGTATGAGCGCGTCGGCCAGGGCGATGCGGACGATGTCGCCGCCAAGGCGCGGGCCGAAGGCGGCGTCGCCGACAGCCAGGTGATCGCCGATACCGAAGCCGCCGTGCAGTGGATCAAGGCGCAGCCCTACAGCAATGGCAAGGTCGGCGTGATCGGCAGCTGTTCCGGCGGGCGGCAGGCCTTCATGTATGCCTGCAACACGAAAAGCATCGATGCCGTCGTCGAACAATGGGGCGGCCGCGTGGTGCAGGCGGAAGACGACCGGCCGGAGAAACAGCCGGTGCAGCCGCTCGACATGACGAAGGACCTGTCCTGCCCGATCCTGGGGCTGTTCGGTAATGACGACCGCGCGCCGAGCCCGGAACAGGTCGACCTGCATGAAGCCGAGTTGAAGAAGCACGGCAAGGATTACGAATTCCACCGCTATGACGGCGCCGGGCACGGTTTCTTCTACTACCACCGTCCCCTGTACCGCGTGGAGCAGGCGCTGGATGGCTGGGAAAAGATCTTCGCCTTCTTCGGCAAGCACCTGAAATAGGAGGGTCGGTTCATGTGCACCTCTATCGTTGAAATCGCCGAAGCGGAGGGCGCGGCCCGCGACCGGGACGGCTGGTTCAGGCTGACCCATTCGGTCGTCGCCTATGACCACCCGCAACGCGCGCTGGATGAGGACGCGGTTCTCCTCGACTTCACCAACCGGGACATGGACCCCGGCGCGCGGGCGGCGGTGGAACTGAGCCTCGATTCCGCAAAGGCGCTTTATGCCGCGCTGGGCAAGGTGATCGCGGAGGCCGATGCGGAGGAAGGGATGCGGGTCGAATATGCCGGCCCGGCCCATCCGCGCTTCCGCAGACAGGCCCTCGCCGCCGAATAGAAATCGGGCGGCGGCGCGGCGCACAGGGGGGATACATCATGTTTGACCTGATCGTTCGCGGCGACCGGGTGGTCACGTCCGAAGGAACGGGGCGGTGGGATATCTGCATCGCCGGCGAGACCATCGCCGCGATCGCCGCGCCCGGCGCCTTCGATGACAGCCAGGCGGGGCGTGTAATTGACGCCACCGGGAAGATAGTCATTCCCGGCGGCATCGACCCGCATATCCATTCGCTGTGGCATATCCCGGCGGTTGGCGAAGGCGGCGTGGCCGGACTGACCGACGGCCCCGACGTGGTGAGCCGCGCCGCCATCCACGGCGGCACCACGACCCTGCTTGACTTCGCCACCTGGCAGCCCGGCCAGACGGTCGAGGAGGCGATCAACATCCGCAAGCAGGACTGGTCCGGCAAGTGTTATGCCGATTACGGCTACCACGTCATGCTGCAGGGCGCGATCCCGCCGGAGATCCTGCCGCAGGTCGGCGAGGCGATCCAGGACGGCTACCCCTCGATCAAGATATTCACCACCGACATCACCCCGTCCCGCCGGGGCCGCAAGATCACCCACGGCCATATCTGGGAAATCTTCAAGGTGCTGAAACGCGAGGGCGGCATCGGCGCCATCCATGCCGAGGACGACGAGATCGTCATGCATATGTATGACGTGCTGACGCGGGAAGGCCGCACCGGCTTCGAGAACATGGCGGAAGTGCATAATTCGATGTCGGAGGATCTGTCCTTCCGCCGCATCATCCGGCTGGCGGAGCATGTCGACGGCACGCCGCTGTACATGATGCATGTTTCCGCCGCCACCGGCGTTGCCGCCATTGAATCGTCCCGCGCCAGGGGATTCCCGATCTATGGCGAAACCCTCCACCAGTACCTGATGTTCACCCATGACCATTACAAACGGCCCAACGGCCAGATCTATCACACCTATCCCAGCCTGAAGGAAACTTCGGACCAGGAAGCGCTGTGGCGCGGGCAACTCAACGGGTCGATCAGCACGATCGCCACCGATGAAATCTGCTGCACCCTGTCGACCAAGACCCAGGGGCATCGCATCGACGATGTCACCGGCGGCAATGCGGGCTGCGAGCCGCGGGTTTCGGTGATGTATACGGAAATGGTGACGAAACGCGGCTACAGCCTGCGCAAGTTCACCGACATGGTCTCGACCAACGCGGCGAAACTGATGGGCCTGTACCCGAAGAAGGGCGTGCTGGCGGCGGGCAGCGACGCGGATATCACGGTGCTGGACCCGGCGGCGCGGCGCACCGTCACCGCCGCCCGGCTGCACGAGACCGATTACACGCCCTGGGAGGGCTACGAAGCGGAGGTCTGGCCAAGCCTGACAATCCTGCGCGGCAAGGTGATGATGGAAGACGGCGCCTTCCACGGCGATGTGAAGGACGGCAGGCTGCTCAAGCGAAAAATCGCCGAGGACATCCGGAACCGGCCGGCACTTTGATACATCACCCTGACTTCGTATCGCGCGGGGTGCCCACCGGCAGCAGACTGGCGGGGAAGGGAATGACAACGGTCGACGCGGCGTTGGCGGAAACGTCCTGTAGCGCCGCATAGAAACGCAATTGCATCGCGCCGGGCTCCTTCATCAGGAGTTCGCCGGCCTCAACCAGTTTCTGCGCCGCCTGCTGCTCGCCCTCGGCGTTGATGATGCGGGCGCGACGGTCGCGTTCCGCCTCCGCCTGGCGGGCGATGGCCCGGATCATGCTGTCGTCCAGATCGACATGCTTGATTTCCACATTGGCGACCTTGATGCCCCAGGCGTCCGTCTGGCGGTCGAGGATTTCCTGGATGTCCGCGTTCAGTTTGTCGCGCTCGGCCAGCATCTCGTCCAGTTCGTGCTTGCCCAGCACGGAACGCAGCGTCGTCTGCGCCAGCTGGCTGGTCGCGTCGCGGAAATTTTCCACGTTGACGATGGCGTGCTCCGCGTCGACGACCCGGTAATAGATCACGGCATTCACTTTCACCGACACGTTGTCGCGCGAGATGACGTCCTGGGTGGGTACGTCCTCGACAAAGGTGCGCAGGTCGGTGCGCACGACCTGCTGGATGAAGGGAATGATCATGACGAAGCCGGGCCCGGCTACCTTGGTATAACGGCCGAGCGTGAATACGACGCCGCGCTCGTACTCGCGAAAAATCCGGATCGCGAGGACAAGGAACCCGATGACCAGAGCGAGAATGGCGACATAGGCTATTGAATCGAAAAACATGGTTAGTCTCCCTTGTTCGGCAGAGCGCCTTCATTTGATGTTCCGGCGGCGGCGCCATCCTTGTCGACAGGCTCGACGATCAGGGTAAGCCCGTCCATATCGACAACGCGTATCGCCCCGCTTCCGGATTCCGCGACGGCGCCACGCGCGGACCAGCGCTCGCCATGCGCCCAGACATGGCCTTCACCACCGGCCCAGTCGAGAACCTCGCCTTCGACGCCGACCATCTTCGGCGCATCGCGCCGGCCGGGTCGGCGATAGACCTTCCACATATAACCGACGATAAAGATCAGGAAGGCGGCGCTGAGCGCGCCCATGATCCCGATCATCCACCAGGACAGCTGGAACGCCGGCACGTCGGTATCGACCAGCATCGCGGCGCCGATCACGAAGGCGGCGAGCCCGCCGGCGCCCAGCACCCCGAAGGTGGGGGTAAAGGCCTCCGCAAGCATGAAGACGATACCAAGAATAACCAGCGCCAGCCCGGCATAGTTGAGCGGCAGCTGGTTCAGCGAGTACAGGCCAAGCACCAGGCAGATCGCGCCCGCCACACCCGGCCCGATACTGCCGGGATTGATGAACTCGAAGATGATCCCGTAGACGCCGATCAGCATCAGTATCATGGCGACATTCGGATTCGTCAGGATGGACAGCGCCTCTGTGACGAAGTCCTGGTCGATGTGCTCGACGGTCAGATCCCGGGTCGCCAGCGTCACCTCCCTGCCGCCGGCGGTGACGGTACGGCCGTCCATCGCATCCAGCAGCGCGGCGGTATCCGGCGCGACGATATCGACGACATTCCTGTCCCGCGCCTCAATGGCCGACAGGCTTGCCGCTTCGCGCACCGCTTCCTCGGCCCATTCCGCGTTGCGGCCGTGCATGTGGGCGAGGCTGCGGATGAAGGCAACGGCGTCATTGACCGCCTTCCTCGACATGGTCCCGCCGGCCGGCGCCGGGTCTTTCGGGCCCTTGTCGCCGGATTCGGAACCCTGCCCCGTGTCGCCGGATTCGGAACCCTTCTCCGTTTCGCCGTTCTCGCGCGGCGGATCGGAAGGTAGGCCGGGCAGACCGCCGCCGCCAATCTGTACCGGCGTCGCCGCGCCAAGATTGGTCCCGGGCGCCATCGCCGCAATATGCGTCGCATAGAGGATATAGGTGCCGGCGCTTGCCGCGTGCGCGCCCGACGGCGCCACATATCCGGCCACCGGCACGGTAGAAGCAAGGATAGCGGAGATAACTTCGCGCATGCTGGTGGCCAGACCGCCGGGCGTATCCAGCCGCAGAATCAGGACGGCCGCCTCGCGTTCCCGCGCGATGTCGACAACCCGCTCGACATGGCGCAAGGTGGCGGGGCCGATAGGCCCCTCTACCGCGGCGAGCAGGGCAACCCGTTGGGCGCTCGATCCGTCCGGGGAGGTCTGGCCCCAGACAAGGCCGGCCATTCCCATGACAAGAAACAGCCCTGCCGTCAGGCGCCGAAAGGCGATACCGGTCATTATGGACATACCAGTTAGATAAGCCGCAACGCGGTTCAGGCAACCTGTGGTAGCCCTTCGGCCGGGCCGCGGGCGACCGGTTGACGCTACGCGGTGGGCTTCCGCGGCAATGGGAAGGATGGCATGCTGCCGGAACGCAATCCGGTCGGGATACCCGCCAGGCGGACGGCCCGATAGGCGCGCCGTGAACAATTCCGCATCAACAGTAAAGACAGGGAGTTTCCGGTGAACGACAGCAGCAGGGCGAACGCGACGGGCAAGCCGGTCGCGGTGGTGATCGGCGCCACCTCCAAGTGGCAGTCCGACGGGCGTAACACGAAACTGGCGCATGGCCATGACCTCGACGACAGCGCCCTGCCGGTCGGCATCCGCTGGGGAATCGGCGGCGCCATCGCGCAGAAGTTTGCAGGCGAGGGCTTCTTCACCGTGCTGACGACGCGCAGGGCGGCCAATGCCGCGGCGCTGGCGGAGGCGATCCGCGCGCAGGGCGGGGACTGCCTGATCGTGGAGCTGGATCTCGCGTCCGACGCGTCGGTCAGGGACGCCTTCGCCACGATCCGCGCCGAGGCTGGCGACCCCGACGTGCTGGTCTATAACGCCGGTTACCTGGAGGGGCGCGACCTGCCGAAAGAAAAGGAACTGCTGGAGCACATCCCGGTGGAAATGTTCGACACCGCCCAGCACATCGCCAGCCGGGGGCCGTTCCTGGTGGCGAAGGAGGTGCTGCCCGCCATGCGCAGGAAGGGCGCGGGCACGTTCCTGTTTTCCAACAATTCAAAGTCGCTGCGCGGCACGAAGCGCAACACCGGCGAGTCGCTGTACTACCCGCGCGTGATGATGCGCACGCTGGCGCAGGTGCTGACCGAGGAATATTCCGAACACGGCATACATGTCGCCAATATCGTGATCGACGGCACGATCGACTCGCCCGGCACGCGGGCGCTGCCCAAGGCGCAGGCCAATCCCGACATCGTGATGAACCCGGTCAAGATCGCCGAGGCGTTCTACTACCTGCACACCCAGGACCGCAGTTGCTGGACGCACGAGTTGCAACTGACGCCGTTTGTGACGAAGCCGAGTCACTGAGGGCCCGCTTCGGCGCCGGGCGGTTTGCGGATTTACGACGCGAGCGCGGTTCATTATTGCGAATGGTTCGCAAATAAACTATGGTCGGCGTCCTGTCAGAATGTGCAAACGTGTACCGGACCTCTTCATTGTCGAGCATAGACATCAAGGCATTGTTTCTCGCACATCGGCGAGAGTTGCAGGCATACCTGATGGGCAAGTTGCGGAATGCGGAGGTCGCAGCCGACTTGACGCAGGAAACATTTTTACGATTTTCGGAGTACAGCCGGGGCCATCCGGCGACCGTTATCGTCCATCACCGGTCCTATCTCTATCGCACGGCACATAACCTCGCCATCGATCATCTGCGCCGGGAATCGCATGAGGAGACGGATCCGGTAGCGGCTGACGTACTGGATGGAATTCGGGATGACAGACCTTCCGCCGAGCAAACCATCGGCGGACAGGACGAACTGGACCGATTGCGAGCCGCCCTGCTGGAATTGCCCGAGCGGACAAGGCAGGTTTTTGCGCTAGCCCGGATAGAAGGGCTGACCTATCGGGCGGTAGCGGTTCGGCTCGAAATCTCAGACAGTTCGGTACAGAAGCATTTGGCAAAGGCGGTAAAACACGTCATGCAACGGATGCGCACGCCGTGATTATTTTAAACTATCTTGTGGAATCGTTACCGAATCGCCGCCACCTTTCCGTCCTATTCCATACCGGGATTACAGGTCAGCGGAACCTCCCATGATATCGGGCCAGGGATCGGATCCTAAAGTGATCGGTGCACAGTACCAGCGAAACGACACAGACGGGATCGCTGCGGCATGGGCAGCCCGACTTGGCGGCGACCCGTTGAGCGATACCGAACGGCGGGAACTGGCAAACTGGCTGGATGAATCCCCGTCACATGGCGCTGCCTTTGATGAAGCGCGCAGGATCTGGGACAGGTTGAGTGCATTGCGTCGGGCACCCGGCGCACTGGCGAAGGATATCCCTCCACTGCGCCGACCTCCCGCGCGGGTTCCGGCTTTCCGCACCGGAACCGGTGGCACCCGCCGCCGCGGCTGGTTTCAGGTCACTGCAGTCGCCGCCTGTTTGCTGCTGCTGATTGGCGGCACCGGATTCTGGCAAGGGAACCCGGCACTTTCGCTGTTCGCCGATTACCGTACCGGGCCCGGCGAGCACCGGTCCATCGACCTTTCCGACGGCAGCGCCGTGGAACTTGGCCCGGACAGCGCGTTTGCCGTTTCCTTCACCGCGGATGAGCGCCGCATCAAGCTGCTGTCCGGTCAGGCATATTTTCTGGCCGCGCCCATGGCTCCGGCGACTTCCGGCGGGGAGACCCGTCCCTTTATTGTCGAGGCCGCCGGCGGGACGACGCGGGCGCTGGGGACCCGTTTCGTTGTCGATCGCCTGTCAGGCGATACTGTCGAAGTGACGGTAGCGGAACATGACGTAGACGTTGCGATTTCGACGGAGACGGGCGACGTGAAACACATAGTCGTATCGCCCGGACAGTCCGTGCGCTACGGACATTCCGGACTTGGCCCTATCCGAACAGGCAACCCCGATCAGGTTACGGCATGGCGGCGCAACCGCATCATTTTCGATCACCGTTCACTCGGCGACGTTGTCACGGCGTTGAACAGGTATCGTCGTGGTTTGATTGTGATCACCGATTCCGCACTGGCCGCCCGCCAGGTCAGCGGTGTTTTTGAAACGGGCGACCCCGACACGACACTCGCCACAATCATCCGAAATCTCAATATCCGGGCCGTTTCCGTGCCCCCTTTCGTAACTCTGCTGTATTAGACCAGGAGCCGCGAAGCCGCGCGGCGGCCCCTTGATGCCCGCCTTGGGAATTGACCGGGGAACGGCAAAAACGGACGTCTGCAATGTTTTTCAAAAAACAAACACGGCCCCGTTACTGGATTACCGCTGCAATCCCGTCCCATACATAGAAACGTTTTAAGACGCATTCGCAATAAATGCGTCACACAAATTGAAGGGGTGGGGGATGCACGGGAAATTTACGAACCACGGTACAGCGGCGCACTCGCGCGGCAGTCGTCTGGGCCTGGCAATCGGTACCGCGGCCATGCTGACCGGCAGCGTGTTTCAACCGGATTTTGCAAGGGCGCAGGCGCCATCGGCGGCAGTAACGCAGAACGAAATGGAATTCGATATTCCGGCCCAAGGGTTAAACGGGGCGCTGCTTGCATTTTCGGAACGCGCGGGCCTGCAACTGATCTATGACGTGGGGCTTGTCGGGTCGCTTCGCAGCGCCGTATTGAACGGCAGATTCACGCCGCAGCAAGGGCTGAACCAACTGCTAGCCAATACCGGAATGACCTACCGTTTCACGGGAACAAATACAGTGACCCTGGCCAGGATGGAAGAAGACACCAGGGTGCTGGGTCCGATTACGGTGGAAGGCCGCTACGAATCCGCCTATGGGCCGGTGGTCGGTTATGCGGCATCGCGCAGCGCATCTGCGACAAAGACAGACACGCCGATTTCCGAAACGCCGGTTTCGGTTCAGGTCATACCGCGCGACCTGATCGAGGACCAGGGGGCGCAGAACCTCAAGGACGTTTATGAAAATGTCAGCGGAGTCTATCAGGCCGGCAACACCCTGAATGCACAGACGGAAGTACTGCCGATCATCCGCGGATTTGAGTCCCCCCTGCTGTACCGCAACGGTATGCGGTCAAGCCTGGCCGGCGCGGTTGACCTGAGCAACGTGGAGCGTGTCGAGGTTCTGAAAGGGCCGGCGTCGATCCTGTATGGCGCGCTGGATCCCGGCGGGATCGTCAACTACGTCACCAAGCGGCCTAAACCGGTCGCCGAGTACGTCCTGCAACAGGAAGCGGGCAGCTACAACCATTTGCGTTCGACAGCGGATGCAACCGGGCCGGTCACCGAAAATGGCGCTTTGATGTACCGCGTCAATTTTGGATATACCAATAGCGATTCCTTCCGCGATGAAATCGAATTGGAGCGTGTTTCCCTGTCGCCAAGCCTCTTGTGGAAACCGCACCCCGGTACGGAACTGCTGTTTGAAACCTCCTATCTGCGTGAGAAACAGCCCTATGACACCGGCGTGCCGATCGGGTTCAACAACGAAAAGCTCGTATCCGATGACACGTTTTTCGGCGACCCTGACCTGAAAGGGCGCGATATTGAGGATTACGCGACCAGCTATCGGCTGGACCATGAATTTGACGACGTCTTCAGCGTCGGCCACCAGTTCCTTGTTCATTTCGCAAGGGCGGACAATGAATCGATCCGCCCGCGCGGCGTTGCGGGAACCGCAGGAGCGGAGGTGCTTCGCCTGCGGTATCAGAACGAGGAGCGCAAGGACGACGAATACCAGGTTGTTACGGATGTAAAGGCGAAATTCGAAACCGGCGCCGTCGATCACAATGTCCTTGTCGGCGTCGATCTTTCCTACGCACGCACCGATTTTCGCCGGTTCCGCCAGAACCTCGCCAATGTTGCGATTTCCAACACGCCGAACGTGAATTTCGATCCCCCTGCCAATCAGGTCCAGCAGGTGAGAATTGCCAGCAGCAAGCGTGGCTCCCTGTATGTGCAGGATCAGGTATCACTTCTGGATGACGGCAAATTGAAACTGCTGATGGGCGGACGCTTCGACGCCCTGGAAAGTAAGCAAAAAACCGATGGGGTCAACGCGCCCGAAGTGACAGATACTGATTTTACAGGGCGTGTCGGGGCGCTGTACCAACTGCATCGCAACCTGTCTGTCTTTGCGAATTATACCGAGTCGTTCAATCCCCAACAGGCCGGTACGGTGGATGTCGCGGGTACGCCATTGGCGCCGGAAACGGGTGAACAATACGAAGCGGGTGTAAAGGCGGAATTCTTCGACGGGCAACTGATCACTACCGGTTCCGTCTATCAGATTCGCAAGGCGAATGTCGCCGTGCAGGATATCGCGCTCTTCAATGCGACGGGCCAGACCGCGTTTCTGCCCGATGTGGAGCAGCAGAGCCGTGGTGTCGAATTTGACGTAACGGGACAATTGACCCGGAATCTGAGTGCGACCGCCTTCTATTCCTACACCGACACCGAAGTTCTCGAAAATCCGCAGGTTACCGCCAATATCGGGCAGCGCTTGGGAAACGTCCCGTTGCAGAAGGCCCGGATGTGGCTGAAATACACATTCCCGGAAGGCTCCCCCCTGGCCGGTCTGTCGCTGAGCGGCGGCGCGCGTTATGTGAGCGAAAACACCGCACAGTTCGATACCGATGTGAAACTTGGCGCTTACACGGTGCTGGATCTGGGTGCACAGTACACGTACAAATTGCTGCGCTTCCGTCTGAACGTCGACAATATTCTGGACAAGGAATATTTCGTCCGCGCCAGTGACCGGGGAATCGTCCATCCCGGCGAACCTCTGTCTGTTCTGGGCACAGTCTCGGTGACGTTCTGAAGTCCTTGTCGGCGCCCGGTCATGCAGCATACCCGTCGGGTTCTATACAAGGTCCACGCCTGGATAGGCCTGAATCTCGGCCTGTTGCTGTTCTGCGTCTGCTTTTCGGGCACAGTGTCGGTATTCGGACCGGAACTGGAATGGCTCGGCGACCCGGATATGCGTGTCGAACAGCCAGTTGGAGGCGACCCCGCCGCAATGTCCTGGCAGAGAATGCATGATGCCGTTTCCGCCGCTTATCCCGATGCGCTGATCCTTCGGCTGTATGGCCCGAGGGGGCCGTCCTGGGTGGCGCAGGCCGTGGTTACATACGGGCGTGGCGACTTGCGCCGCGTACTCGTCAATCCCTATACGATGCAGGTGGCGGGTCAGCGCAGCACATTCGGGCCGCAGAGTTTTCTCCGCATCCTGCACAAGCAGTTCTATATCGTTCCCACCGTGCTGGGGTGGCACGGAATCCTGGTTGTCGGGCCGCTCGGGCTTGCGATGCTGGTGACGGTCGTTCTGGGGTTATGTTCGTATAGTCGGCCATGGCGGTCGCTGTTTTCGATACGATTCGGGCGCAGCGGCCGGGTGCTGTGGTCCGACCTGCACCGGGCCGCGGGTGTCTGGGCGCTTTTAGTGGGCCTGCTGCTTTCCGGTACCGGCGTCTGGTATCTGGTCGAGTACGGATTGGACAAGGCAGGCGTCGTTGAGGAAGATACGGGCAAGGTCGCGATGACCCGGGAAATGCTTCGCAGATTGCCGTTGTCGGGCGTTCCGTTCGATCTCGATGGCGCTGCAGCACGGGCGCGGTCGGCGTTTCCCGAGCTGAAAATTCAAATCGTGGCGCTGCCAATTCTCGGCGACGATGTCCTTGCGTTCCATGGCGATGGCGACGCCTGGGTTGTGCGCAGCCGCGCCAACCAGGTGTTTGTGAATCCCTTTACCGGCGCAGTGATGGGCGTGCGGCGGGGGCAAGACCTGCCCGGCTTCGACCGCTGGATTGAGACGGCCGACCCGTTGCATTTCGGTACCTTAGGCGGAACTTCGACCCGCGTGATCTGGCTGGTTACGGGGCTGCTGCTATGCGGTGGAATCGTCACCGGTCTGGTGACGTTCTGGCTGCGTTTCGGGCAACGGGGAGACGCCGCGCCGCGCCGGCATCTCTGGGCATGGCTGGCTGTCGTGCCCAGCATCGCCGTTATCGCTGCAAGTATCCATGGTACATTCGCCTTCGGCCTTCAACTGCACGATCAGACACAGATTCCAAAGGCCATGGAACGGCTGGGCGCAACGAAGGCAGGACCATGGCAGGTTACGATGTACCGGGACTGGTTGCCGATAGCGGCGGCGCCCGGCAAGGAACTGCAGATTCTGTTCAGTGGTGGCCGACCGAACGTGGCGGGGGTCTCGGCGCGGATCGGTCCCGAATCAGCGTTGGCGGACATGCAGCCGTTCCGGCTTCGCGGCAACCGTGCAAGTGGCAATGCCGACGCCTGCACCGGGGATTGTTATGTCGATATCGCTATTGAAGACCGGTCCGGCATCCGGCATACGGTGCGCATGCCCTTCCCGATTCCTGCCCGTTCAGTAGACGCCGTGCGGCTTATTCCGCCGGTGCCGCGCCTGCCGGCAGGCGCAGTCGCGATCGTTCTCGCCTTCGCATGCCTGCTGTTGTTGCCAGCGGGAGGCTGGATTTACCTGCAATTCCGGACGTCAGGATACAATGGGTCCAGGCGTCGTGAAGTATCAGCAGCACACAGTATCAGCAGCAACAGTTGACGCCTTCGCCACGCCTGCCGCAGACTCTCTCGTACAGGCGACACCACTGGAGAACCCCATGACCACCGCTGCCATCACCCGCGACCCGGAAACCGCCACGTTCGACGCCGTCATCGTCGGCGCGGGCTTCGCCGGGATGTATATGCTGCACGCGCTGCGCCAGTTGGGCTTTACCGCGCGGGTGTATGAGGGCGGCGGCGGAGTCGGAGGCACGTGGTACTGGAACCGCTATCCGGGCGCGCGCTGCGACGTGGAAAGCCTGCAGTATTCCTATTCGTTTTCCGAGGCGCTGGACCAGGAATGGGAATGGACGGAAAAATACGCGCCTCAGCCGGAAATCCTGTCCTACGCCAACCATGTCGCCGACCGCTTCGACCTGCGCCGCGATATCCGCTTCGACACGCGGGTGACGGCGGCGGCGTTCGATGAAGGCGGGAAATGCTGGACGGTCGAGACCGACCGGGGCGACCGGGTCACGGCGCAGTTCTGCATCATGGCGGTGGGCTGCCTGTCGGCGGCCAACAAGCCGGAATTTCCGGGGCTGTCGGATTATACCGGGCCGGTCTACCACACCGGCGAATGGCCGCATGAAGGGGTCGACTTCACCGGGTTGCGCGTCGGCGTGATCGGCACCGGATCGTCGGCGATCCAGTCGATCCCGCTGATCGCGAAACAGGCTTCGGCGCTGACCGTGTTCCAGCGCACGGCGAGCTATACCGTACCCGCCTGGAACGAAAAGCTGGATCCGGAATACCTGCGCGCGGTGAAGGCCGATTACCCGGCGCTTCGGGCGAAAGCGCGGGCGCGGCCGACCGGGTTCTATTTCCCGTTCAACACCAGACCGGCGCTGGAGGACAGTCCCGAGGATCGCGAGCGGCAGTATGAGGAATTCTGGTCGCGCGGCGGGCTGCCCTTTCTCGGGGCCTATGGCGACCTGCTGTTCGAAAAGGCGGCCAACGACACCGTCGCCGATTTCGCCCGCGCCAAGATCCGCGCCATCGTGAAGGACCCGAAGGTGGCCGAACTGCTGTGCCCGGACAATGTGTTCGGCTGCAAGCGGCTGTGCGTCGATACCGGCTATTACGAAACATACAACCAGCCGCATGTGACCCTGGTCGATATCGCGCAGAACGGCATCGAGCGATTCACCGAAACCGGCATCGTGGCCAACGGCACGGAATACGAACTGGATGCGGTGGTCTGCGCCACCGGCTTCGCGGCGATGACAGGCTCCTTCGACCGGATCGCCATTACCGGGCGCGATGGGTTGACCCTGAAGGAGAAATGGGCGGCGGGGCCCCGTACCTATCTGGGACTGACCTCGGTCGGATTTCCGAACCTGTTCATGCTTACCGGGCCGGGCAGCCCCTCGGTGCTGGCCAGCCTTGTGCAGGCGATCGAACAGCATGTGGACTGGGTCGCGGACTGCATTGCCCATATGCGCGACGTGGGCGCGGCGAGCATCGAACCGACGCTGACGGACGAGGACGCCTGGGTGGAGCATGTGAACGAGGTGGCGCAGGTGTCCCTGCGCTCCACCTGTTCGTCCTGGTATGTGGGGGCCAATATTCCCGGCCGTCCGCGTGTGTTCATGCCCTATATCGGCGGGTTCCCGGTCTATGTGAACAAATGCAACGAGGTGATGGACGCGGGCTATGAAGGCTTCGTGCTGGACGGCGCGAAAGCCGGCAACACCCCGCCGCGAATCCGCCTGACCGAACGCTGGCACGTGCCGCTGGACATGGACGTGATTTCCCCCGCCGCCCTGGCGGCGAAGCGCGTGCCGGTGGTTTAACCGGCTGCTGTCTTTCGGTCCGGCGCTGTTTCCCGGACCTCCGGATCGCAGGCGACCTGCAAGTTGTCGTGGAAAAAGGAACCAGCCTGATGCCGATGGACGAAAAAATGCTAGAGGCAGGCATGGCCGCCCGCCGCCGGATTCTGGGTGACGCCCATGTCGACCGCGCGGCTGCGAGAACAACGCCGCTGACCGCCGATTTCCAGGAGCTGATTTCCACCTATGCCTGGCATGTCTGGACCCGCGGCGTCCTGGATGACCGCACCCGCCGGGTGCTCGTCATCGGGACCATGATGGCCATCGGCCGCTGGGAGGAATTCGACATGCATGTGGGCGCGGCCCTGCGGGACAACTTTCCCCTGCTGGACATCAAGGAAACCGTGATCCAGCAGGGCGTCTATTGCGGCGTACCGGCGGCGAACACCGCCTTTCACCGGCTGCAGGCGCTGGTCGATGCGCTGGAAAAGGAAGGCGTTACGGTCAACAAGACCGGTATATGACGGGCGGGAGAATGCGAAACAGTCATATCACGGTGGAACCGGTTGCCGGCGCGCTGGGCGCCGAAATCGTGGGCATCGACCTGTCGCGGGATCTCGACGATGCGCAATTCGCCGCGGTGCACGATGCCCTGATGGCGTATGGCGTGATCTTTTTTCGCGACCAGAACATCACGCCGCAACAGGAACTCGCCTTCGCCCGGCGCTTCGGTGAAATCCATTTCCATCCCTTTGTCGCCGGGCTGGCGAACCTGCCCGAGGTGATGGAAATCATCAAGACCGAAACCGATGTCCGCAATTTTGGCGAGGGCTGGCACACGGACCAGATGTTTCTGCCGGAACCGGCGCTGGCAACGGTGCTGTATGCAAAGGAAATTCCCGAGTACGGCGGCGATACGCTGTACGCGAGCATGTACGCGGCCTATGACGCGCTGTCCGACGGCATGAAGGCGCTCGCGGGGCGGCTGAAAACCGTCAACCTGCCGGATGCGGGACGCCCTCGTGGCAGGCCGGCGACGGGCAGCTACGGCAACCTGCAGACCATGGGGCTGAGCGACACGGAAAAATATGAAAAAATCGCCGAACATCCGCTCGTCCGGACCCACCCGGTCACGGGGCGCAAGGCCCTCTATATCGGCCTGCATACCGAACGTTTTGCCGATATGACATGGGAGGAAAGCCAGGGCCTGCTGAACTATCTGATCGACCATGCCACGCGGCCGGAATTCACCTGCCGCTTCCGCTGGCGCGCTGGGTCGCTTGCGCTTTGGGACAATCGCGCCGTGCTGCACAACGCGATCAATGACTATCCGGGCAGGCGCCGCCGCATGCATCGGGTGACGGTCAGGGGCGACGCGCCGTTTTGACACGGGGGGCGGCATGCGCCATACGGTAATTTGGGCAACATCGAAACCGGTGCGTTTTACCAGGCCTTGACCGCGACGACATCTGCTGGCGGATCGGTCAGGAACCCTTCGGCCACGCTGCCGAGAAAGGCTCGCGCCACGCCAGTCCGGCCGTGCGTTCCCAGAACCAGAAGATCCGCGTCGAGTGCGGCAACCTGCGCGTTGATAACGCTATGGGGGTCGCCTTCGCTGACCACGATTTCGATCCGGCCTCTCTGGGCATCGAGCCCGGCCAGAAAAACCTCGACTTCCTGATCGACCATCTCGCGGAACAGAGTTTCGTCCCGCTTCCGCATTTCCGCATGCGTATTCGCGGATGGCAGGAAGCCCTTGAACGGAATTTCATATGCATGCACCAGTTGGATGCGGGAATTTTTCGAAAAGTCGAGCGCGAATTCCAGTGCCCGACGGGAATAGATCGAGAAGTCGACGCCAACGACGATTACCCGGTAATCGCGTGTTGGCCGGTTCTTGGCGACTAGGACCGGTGTATCGCCGTTGCGGACAACGCGCTCCACCGTCGTGCCGCGAAACATGCTCCCCAGGCCGCTTTTGCGGTGCAGGCCGAGGATGACCAGTTCCGATTGTTCGGTATCTGCCTGTTGCAGGATTTTAGACCAGTCCTTGCCGAAACCGACTACGAGGTTTGTGTCTAGGTCCTTAGCGCCTGGTATCGAGGCTAGGTGTTCGCGCATACTTTGGCCGGCCACCTGCTTTTGCGTTTCCGCAACTGACGCGGGAAGGTCGTCGTCTATGACATGCAGCACCGTCAGCCGCGCGGAAAGGGTCTTTGCCAACAAAATGGCGCGGCCGATGGCACGGTCCGACCTTTCGGAAAGGTCTGTAGCAACCAGAATTCGTTTCATTGCGTCATCTCCTGGTTATGTCCATTCGGATACCCTGGCAGGAACCCGCCAAAGGCGTTTGCGACCCACTCGACCGGCAGTGTCCCTAAACAATAACAGAGCCAGAGTTGCGGGCAATGCCCGGATCAATGCCAGAGACATATTTGGGCATCGTTGATCTAACGCAATTAGCCGGGATTCGATTTGAGTATATTTGACTCTGTACTGACAGGCGTCGAGATTGAAATTAAGGCGCTTGTGCATGCCAGCAAAGCATCAAGCACTGTGCTAGTCACACAAAATTATAGCGGGAACAGGGAATCGGTTTCTCGAGGGACAAAGATCATGAGTGATAGAGAAACCGGCGAAATGCGTTCCCCGTCTCAGCAACGGCCACGTTCGCTGCTGCCCCTTGCGGAGACCCTGCAGCAGCTTATCCGCGGTAAATTGTGGCTCCAGGTCCTCATCGGCATGGTCCTGGGGATCGGCTCGGGATTGCTGCTTGGGCCCAGCGTGGGGCTGGTACAAGCCGACATCGCAGCCGTTATCGGCAACTGGCTCGCCTTTCCGGGGCAGCTGTTCCTCGCCCTGATCCAGATGATCGTCATTCCGCTGGTCTTCGCCTCGATCATTCGGGGCCTCTGCTCCAGCGACAATCTCGATCAGCTGCGCAGCATGGGGTTGCGCGCCATCGGGTATTTTGTGGTCACAACGGCGGTCGCCGTCACCATCGGCGTCTGGCTGGCCCTGCTCATCCGGCCCGGCGATTTCGTCGATGCGGCCGAAATCCGGGCGGGGTTTGGCGTGGCGGCCGCCACGATCGATACCTCCGTTGCGACCGCGCCAAAACTGAACAACCTGCCGCAGCATTTCGTCGCGCTGCTACCGTCCAACCCGCTGTCTTCGATGGTCGAATCAAACATGCTGCAGGTCGTCATTTTCGCGACCGTCGTCGGCGTCGCGCTGGTCATGATGACGCGGGAAAAGGCGATGCCGATGCTCGACCTGCTGGCAACCCTGCAGGAAGTCTGCATGACCGTCGTGCGCTGGGCCATGTGGCTGGCGCCCTGGGCCGTGTTCGGTCTGATGGCGCAACTCACGTCACGGATCGGGCTGCAGGCATTCCTCGGCATGGCGGTCTATGTCGGCACGGTCCTGCTGGGGCTGTTGCTGCTGCTGGTCATGTTTCTGACCATCGCCGCCATCGGTGGCGGAATGAAGCCGCTGAAATTCCTGGCATCGGCGCGCGACGTGATGCTGCTGGCCTTTTCCACGTCCAGTTCCGCCGCCGTCATGCCCCTGTCGATGAAAACGGCGGAGGACCGCCTCGGTGTGCGCCCGCCGATCAGCCAGTTCATCATCCCGCTGGGCGCGACCATCAACATGAACGGCACGGCGCTGTATCAGGGGGTGGCGGCAATTTTCCTGGCCCAGGTGTTCGGTGTCGATACCGGCACCGGCGGGCTGGTCCTGATTGTGCTGACCGCTGTCGGCGCGTCCATCGGTTCGCCGGCCACGCCCGGGGTCGGCATCGTGATCCTGTCGTCGATCCTCGTAACCGTCGGCGTGCCGCCGGCGGGGGTTGCGCTGATCATGGGGGTTGACCGTATCCTGGATATGAGCCGTACGGCGCTGAACGTGACAGGCGATCTGGTCGCCTGCGTGCTGATGAACAAGTGGGTGCCGGCGGAAGCGCCGCCGGAAAGCCCGGGTGGAGGCTGACGAAAGGATGAGCGCACGCGAACAATGGGGGTCCCGCCGGGGGTTTATCCTGGCGACAATCGGGGCGGCGGTCGGGCTGGGCAATATCTGGCGCTTTTCCTATGTCGCCGGCGAAAACGGCGGCGCGGTATTCCTGTTCATCTACCTCGTCTGCATCCTGCTGGTGGGGTTGCCGCTGGTCATCGCCGAACTGTCCCTCGGCCGACGCGCCCAGGGCGATGCGGTCGCGGCGTTCGATATCGCTGAAAATGGTGGAAAATGGCGCTATCTCGGCTGGGTCGGCGTTGCCGGCGCCGTCCTGATCCTCAGCTATTATGCGGTCATCGCGGGCTGGGCCCTCAAATATTTCAGCGGCGCGGCGACGGGAAGCCTGTGGACCGCGGCGGCGGCCGGTTACGGCGCCTATTTCAAGGCCTTCATCGCCGATCCGGGCGAACCGGTCGGCTGGCAGGCGGCCATGCTGGCGGCGACCATGTTCACCGTGGCGGGTGGCGTGCAGGGCGGTATCGAGCGGATGAACCGTTGGCTCATGCCGGTGCTTGTGATCATCATCGCGTTGCTCGCCGGCTACGCCCTGTTCCTGCCCAATGCCGGGGCCGGCGTGCGCTTCCTGTTCGCACCGGACTGGGCGGCCTTCGCCAGACCCTCGGTCTATGTCGCCGCGCTGGGGCAGGCGTTTTTCTCCCTCGGCATCGGCATGGCGGTCTTCATCACCTATGGCAGTTACATGCCGCGCAGCTTCTCGCTGTCGACCTCGGCTGTCGCCATCGCCTTTGGCGATTCGCTGTTCGCGATCATCGCCGGGCTCGCCATCTTTCCGGCGGTGTTTTCCTTTGGCGTCGATCCGACCGCGGGGCCGGAACTGGCCTTCATCACACTGCCGCAGATTTTTCTCGCCATGCCCGGAGGGCGAATGATCGGCGCGGTGTTCTTCCTGCTGCTGTCGGCGGCGGCCTTTACGTCAATGGTGGCGCTTCTGGAGGTGCCGGTTTCGCTCGCCGTGCACCGGCTGAAGATGCGGCGCTGGACCGCTTCCGCCCTTGTCGGCGGCATCGTGTTCGCGGCTGGCGTGCCGTCGGCGATGAGCTTCGGCGTGCTGTCTCATATTCAGATCGGCCAGCACGGCATTCTCGACGCCATCGATGCCGGGGTCTCGAATTTCCTGCTGCCCGTCGGCGGTGTGCTGGTGGCGCTCTTTGTGGGCTGGCGCGTGAAGCGGGCGGTAGCGCTGCACGAAGCCGACCTCGCGGACAGCCGGTTTGGAAAGGTTTGGCTGTGGCTGCTGCGCTACCTTGTACCAGTAACGATCCTCGCGATCCTGCTGCAATCGGCGAGCACCCTGTAACACGCCGGCGCGGCCGGGGTTATTTCAGATAGGACTGGATCGTCTGCGCCATGGTGCGCGGGTCGGTGCCGGCGTTGAACATGGTCAGGAAATCGCCGTCTGGCCCCATCAGGTAGACGAAAGAGGAATGATCGACCAGGTAGTCGGTCGCCGAATCGTCCACGGCCTTCCTGTGATATACGCGAAAAGCCTTTGCGGCCTCGTTGACCGCCGCCTCCGTTCCGGTCAGACCGACCATGTCCGGGTGGAAATGGGAGACGTAATCGGCCATGAAATCGACCGTGTCGCGCTCCGGATCGACGGTGATGAAAATCGGCTGCACGCGCGCGGCGTCGTTACCCAGCGCATCGAGCGCGCCGGACATGATCTGCAACTCGGTCGGGCATACATCGGGGCAGAAGCCGTAGCCGAAATAGATCAGCATCAGCTTGCCGCGCCAGGTTGTGTCGCTGACGGTTTTGCCGGTCTGGTCGACCAGCGTGAAGGGGCCGCCGATCTTTACCGTGGGGGCGACGGCGACGGTCCGGACATCGCCAACCTGGACCCGGGGCGCCGGACGCGTGAGGGTCCACGCCACCCAGGTGATCAGCCCGATGGCGGCCAGCGCCGCAAGCAGCACGGCAATCAGCGGATAGGAAGGTCTGGAAGCCATCGTCAGTGGAAAACCATTTGATTTATTGCCTTGGAATCGTAGATATAGGGGGCGTGAGACGCGTTGCGAGTGGGCATTTCGCCGCACGATATATCGATTCGCCGCCGATTGGCCCGCCAATGGCGGCAATGTCGTGAGCCGGCCGCTTGCTCGCCATATTCCCGCCACATCGCGACCGCACGCTGGCATCGGTGGAATTGAGATCCTGATCTGTACAGGGGTCTTCGGTAAAAAAAAGGGGAGTCTCCAATGCACAGGACGATCGCGCTCGTGGACGACGACCGCAATATTCTAACCTCCGTCGCCATGACCCTGGAAGCCGAAGGCTATCAGGTCCGTGCCTATAGCGACGGGGAAGAGGCTTATCGCGGCATCAGTCAGCAGCCGGTGGATCTGGCGATCCTCGACATCAAGATGCCGCGGATGGACGGTATGGAGCTGCTGCAGAACCTGCGCAGGACCAGTCGCGTTCCTGTCATTTTTCTGACCTCGAAAGACGACGAGGTCGACGAGGTGCTGGGTTTGCGTATGGGCGCGGACGACTACATCAAGAAGCCGTTTTCCCAGCGCCTGCTGATCGAACGGATCCGCACGCTGCTGCGTCGCGCGGATGCCCTGAAGGATCCGGATCACGTGCGCGGCGAAGCGACGCTGGTGCGCGGCGAACTGGTACTCGACCCGGAGCGCCACCAGTGCACCTGGAAAGGAATGCCGGTGCAGTTGACCGTCACCGAGTTTCTGCTGCTGCGCGCGCTGGCGCAGTATCCGGGCCATGTCAAAAGCCGCGATCAGCTGATGGATGCGGCCTATGGCGAAAGCATCTACGTCGATGACCGCACCATCGACAGCCACATCAAGCGCCTGCGCAAGAAGTTCCGCGACACCGACGACGAATTCTCGGAAATTGAAACCCTTTACGGCGTCGGCTACCGGTACAATGACAGCTAGTACCCGTTTTCGCGCTAATGTGCGCCATGGCGGCTAAGGAGGCGGGCGGGTCGGAAGCCAGCCCCTTCCCGCGGCGGCGGCGCCGTATCCTGTCGCCGTTGACGCGGCGCATATTGGCGGTCAATGTGCTGGCGCTGGCAATTCCGGTTGTCGGCCTGCTTTATCTCGGCACCTATCGCGACCGGTTGATTGAGGCAGAGCTGGATTCCCTCAAGACCCACACGGACATATTTGCCGGCGCGCTGGGCGAAGGCGCCACCCATATCGATCCGACCGGACGCCAGGTGCTCGACCCGATCCAGGCGCGCGACATGATCCGCCGGCTGACCAGCGAGCGGACCACCCGCGCGCGGCTGTTCATGACGGACGGGAGTCTGGTGGCGGACAGCCGGCGGCTCGGCGGCAAGGGGCGGCTGGTGCGCATCCGCTCCCTGCCGCCGCCGCCGGACGACATCTCCTTCTTGGACCGGGCGATGCAGTTCTTCGAGCGCCTGTTCGATGCGCTTCAGACCCGCACCGACCTGGACCTCTATCAGGAAGCCCCGCAGCAGAGCATCGCCGATTACCCGGAGGCCAGCCGCGCGCTCGGCGGCGAATCCGTCAGCGTTGCCCGGCAGGACGGAGAGGGCGGCTACGTGCTTTCCGTCGCCATGCCCGTACAGCAATACCGGCAGGTTATCGGCGTGGTCCTGCTGTCCAGGGCCGGCCCGGAAATTCAGCAATCGGTGCGCGCCGTGCGGATTGTGGTGCTGCAGGTGTTTGCCGGCGCGCTGGTCGTCACGGTCCTGCTGTCGCTCTACCTTGCAGGGACGATTGCCCGCCCCGTCCACAGGCTGGCGGAAGCCGCGATCCGCGTTCGGCACGGGCTTGGCGGTCCGGATATGCAGATACCGGACATGGCGCGGCGCGGCGACGAAATCGGCGACCTGTCGGTGGCGCTGCGGGACATGACGGACGCGCTGTACAAACGGATGGACGCGATCGGCCGCTTTGCCGCCGATGTCAGCCATGAAATCAAGAATCCGCTGACGTCGCTGCGCAGCGCGGTGGAAACCGCGGCGCGGCTGAAGGACCCGGTCCAGCAGCAGAAACTGATGGCGATCATCCTGGATGACGTGCAGCGGCTGGACCGACTGATCACGGATATTTCCGATTATTCCCGGCTGGATGCGGAACTGGGCCGGGAGAACCGCGAACCGGTCGATATCGGCAGAATGCTGCAGTCCCTGGTGAACATCCGCGAGACCGTGGGCGGAGACGGCGCCCCCCGCTATGTCATCGAAAAGTCCGAAAGCGAAAATATAACGGTGCCGGGAATCGAAAGCCGGCTGGCCCAGGTTTTCACCAACCTGATCGACAATGCGCGCAGTTTCAGCCCGCCTGGCGGGACCATTCGAATCCGGGTGGCCCGACGGGGCGGCGATGTCACGGTCAGCGTTTCCGATGATGGGCCGGGCATACCGGACGGCAAGCTGGAAGCGGTTTTCGACCGGTTTTACTCGGAGCGGCCGGCGGCCGAGAAATTCGGCACCCATTCCGGTCTCGGCCTGTCGATTTCCCGGCAGATCGTAGAGGCGCATGGCGGCACGATCCGTGCGGAGAACCGCCGGGACGACGCCGGCAAAATAATCGGCGCGCATTTCACGGTCTGCCTGCCGGTCGACTAGGTCGGACCGTGCTTGACCGGAATCGCCTCTGGCGATCCAACAAGCACGTGAATCCGATCTATCTTGTTGAAGATATGGCGCCCGTCTTGTTCACCAGCCTGCTAACAGCCATTTGTGGCTTCCTAAACCGCATGTGCCCTATGCCGGATATTCTGTTAGGCTTGGGGCGGTCGGAATCATGGGAGCGGCGCCGGTATGGTTGAACAGACAATGGATACGCCCGCGGCTGCGGCGCGGCATGCAACGGGCGTGCTGCCATCGCAGGCGATCCGGGCGCTGATCGACGGCGGCGTCATTACTGCCGACACGCCCATCGACGAAGACCAGGTCCAGCCGGCCAGCATCGATTTGCGCCTTGGTGCGGTGGCGCACCGGGTGCAGGCCAGTTTCCTGCCGGGGCCGGCCACGGTGGCGGAAAAGCTGGCGCAGTTCGGGCTGCATGCATTCGATATCACCGACGGCGCGGTGCTGGAATGCGGCTGCGTCTATATCGTGCCGCTGCGTGAATCGCTGCGGCTGGAGCGCGGGTTGTCGGCGATTGCCAATCCGAAAAGCTCCACGGGGCGGCTGGATATCTTCACCCGGCTCATTACCGACCGCGGCGTGGAATTCGACCGGGTCCGGGGCGGCTATGACGGGCCGCTCTACGCCGAAATCTCGCCGCGCACCTTCAGCATCGTGGTGCGGGCGGGGGCGCGGCTGAACCAGTTGCGGCTGAAGGCCGGACAGTTTTCCTACAGCGACCGGGCGATGCGGCAACTCAACCGCAAAGTCGGCCTGATCGATTCCGATCCGCAGCCAGGGAACATGAAGGACGGTATTCCCTTCACGGTCGACCTGCAGGGCGACCCGAAAACGGGCCTGATCGGGTTCCGGGCGCGCAAGAACACGCGGCTGATCGACGTTGACAACAAGGGCGGCTATGACCCGATCGAATTCTGGGAGCCGATCCATCGCAACCGCCTGCCGGCCATCGTTCTCAACCCGGACGACTTCTACATCCTGGCGTCGCGGGAAGCAGTGACCGTGCCGCCAGACCACGCCGCCGAAATGGTCGCCTACGACACGCTGGTCGGCGAATTCCGGGTCCATTACGCCGGGTTTTTCGATCCCGGTTTCGGCGATGCCGGCAGCGGCGGCGGGGGCAGCCGTGCGGTGCTCGAAGTCCGCTCGCACGATGTTCCCTTCATGATCGAGCACGGCCAGATCATGGGGCGCCTGGTTTATGAACGCCTCACCGAACCGCCGGACCGGGTGTACGGACAGGGGATCGGCTCGTCCTACCAGCGCCAGGGGTTGCAACTCGGCAAGCATTTCACGCCCTGGCCCGGCCTCGGGGATACCGGAGGCTGACTCCATGGAAACACTGCACGGCACCACGGTGGCGATCGGCGGCCGGGGCGTGCTGTTGCGCGGACCGTCAGGCGGCGGCAAATCGGACCTGGCGCTGCGGCTGATCGACGGCGGGGCCGAACTGGTGTCCGACGACCGCACGATCCTGACCCGGACCGCCGAGGGCATCATCGCGTCGTCGCCGCCGTCCATTTTCGGGAAAATCGAAATACGCGGGCTCGGTATCGTCCGTCTGGCGGCCCGGGAGCAGGTGTTGCTCGCGCTGGTCGTCGATATATCGGCGGGTGAAATCGAGCGGTTGCCGTCGCCGGAATCGGCAAATATTCTGGGTCTCGGCCTTCCGTTGCTCCGCATCTCGCCGTTTGAGGCATCCGCGCCCGCGAAAATCCGGCTTGCCGTCGGGGCCAAAGCGGGGGATATAGAGCGGTGAGCGAGTTTTCTGCGGTGCAGCAATCCCGATCCGGCCCAGCGTGGGAGTTGTCCGGTGGATAGGAAACCAATGAAGCAGACCGTTGTTCTGGTGACAGGGATGTCCGGCGCGGGCCGGTCGACTGCCCTCAAGGTCCTGGAAGATCTCGGCTACGAAGCGGTCGATAACCTGCCCCTGTCGCTGCTCGGCAGTCTGGTGCAGCCGCGAACCGGCCGCAGCATGGTCCGCCCGCTGGCAATCGGCGTCGACATCCGGACGCGTGATTTCAGCGTCGATCCCTTTATTGCCGAACTGGACCGCATGATCGATCATGACGAACTGGTCGTCCGCGTGCTGTTCCTGGATTGCGACGATGAAATTCTGCAGCGTCGCTATACGGAAACACGGCGCCGCCATCCGCTGGCGCTGGATCGCCCGGTACCCGACGGTATCAGGCTGGAACGGCGGTTTCTGGCGCGGCTGCGGGAACGCGCCGATGCGGTTATCGATACATCGAACAAGACATTGTGGGACCTGAAGGAACAGGTTTCGGAGCGGTTCGGTTTCGAGGACAAGTCCGGCCTGACCATCAACGTGACGTCATTTTCCTATCGGCAGGGCCTGCCGCGCGAAGCCGACCTGGTATTCGACGCCCGGTTCCTCGCGAATCCCCATTACGTCGACGCGCTGCGGCCGTTGACCGGCGAGGATGTCGAGGTCGGCACCTATATTGCCGCCGATGCGGTATTTCCGGCGTTTCTCGATTCGCTTACCGTCATGATGACGATCCTGCTACCGCGCTTTGAAGCGGAGGGAAAGAGTTACCTGACAATCGCGATCGGTTGCACGGGCGGCCGGCACCGGTCAGTCTACATCGCCAGGCGGCTCGTCGAATGGCTCGAAAATCAGGGACGCGTCGTTTACATCCATCACCGCGACATGGCGAGCGGTGGCGGCGGAAACATGTTGTGAGGAAGATATGATCGGGATGGTGCTGGTCACGCATGGGGGCCTGGCGGCGGAATTTGTCGCCGCGCTGGAACATATCGTCGAGGACAAGGTCGGAAACGTCGCGGTCGTGCCGATCGGCCCCGAAGACGACATGGAGCAGCGGCGATATGAATTGCTGGAAAAGGTCAGGGAGGTCGATGACGGCGACGGGGTGGTTGTCCTGACCGATATGTTTGGCGGCACGCCTTCCAACCTGGCGATCTCCATTCTGGAAGCCGCCAATGTCGAGGTCATCGCCGGCGTCAACCTTCCGATGCTGATCCGGCTGCACAAGGTGCGCGGCACCAAATCCCTGCTCGAAGCGGCCGAGGCGGCGCAGGAAGCCGGCCGCAACAACATCAACATCGCGTCCAGTCTGCTCGCGACCCGGACCGGCTAGGGCGCTGCGTCCGATGATGCGCCAGATGCGAATCGTCAATGAAAAGGGGCTACATGCGCGCGCTTCCGCCCGTTTCGTGAAGGTGACCGAACAGTTCGACGCGATAATCGAGGTCACAAAGGACGGCACAACCGTATCAGGCGATTCGATCCTCGGTCTGATGACGCTGGGAGCGTCGACCGGAACCTGCATAGACGTCTCGGCCGTCGGCGCGGAAGCCGATGCGGCGCTAACGGCGCTGGCGGCGCTGGTGGAAAACGGATTCGATGAAAGCTGAACCGGACAAACCTGCGCAGGCGCGGGAACGAATCTTCGAAGGCCTGGGCGTTTCGCCCGGCATCGCCATCGGGCCGGCGCATCTCAGCGAGGTCGGTGCGCCGACTGTCCCCGAATTCACCGTGCGCAAGTCGGAAATCCCGGCGGAACAGGCGCGGTTCCGGACGGCGCTGGAACTGTCGCGCCGGCAGTTGCGACGGCTGGGCCACCGGGCTCGTACGATGCACGCGGGCGCCGCGGGCGAAGAACTGTCCAGCCTGCTGGAGGCCTATACAAGGATGCTGACCGGGTCGCGGCTGGTGCGGGGTGTGGAGCAGCGGATCGAGGAAACGCGGATCAACGCGGAAGCGGCGGTGCGGGCGGAAATCTCGAAGATCGCGCGAAATTTTGCCGAACTGGACGACCCCTATATGGCGGCCCGGGCGGACGACATCCGGGAGGCCGGCGCCCGGCTGATCCGCAATCTGACCAAGACTCCCCTGCCGGCCTATTCGACCCTGCCGCGCGGCTGCATCATCCTGGCGGAAGATCTCAGCCCGGCCGAGACGGCACTGTTGAATCCAGCCTTGATCGGCGGCTTCGGCACCATTCTGGGCGGACCCGAAGGGCATACGGCGATTGTCGCGCGGTCGCTGGGGATTCCCGCGGTACTGGGGGTCACCGGACTGGACATGTCGCGGCTGTCGCCCGGGGCGCGCGGGGCATTGACCGTGATCGTCGATGGCAGCGGTGGACGGATCGTTATCGATCCCACGCCGGAAACACTGGCGGCCTATGAGGCGAAGCGGACGTCGTTCCGGCGTGAATCGCGGCGATTCGCCAGACTGCGCGACCGGCGCGCCATAACGCGGGACAAGGCGGAAATTCAGCTCTGCGCGAATTACGAACTGCCGCATGAACTGATGCTGGCGCAACGTCATGGCGCCGCGGGTATCGGATTGCTGCGCACCGAATTCCTGTTCATGAATCGCGACCGCCCGCCGAACGAAGACGAACAGTACGAGAGCCTGCGCGCCATCGTCGAGGGGATGGAGGGCCGCACGGTAACCGTCCGGACGCTTGATGTCGGCAGCGACAAGCTGGCCTATTCGGTGGGCAGCGACCTGCACGATTCGGTCAATCCGGCGCTCGGTTTGCGGGCGATTCGCCTGTCGCTTCGGGAGCCGAAGATGCTGTCGGACCAGTTGTCGGCGATCCTGCGGGCCGGGGCGCACGGTCCGGTGCGTATCCTTTTGCCGATGGTGGCGACGGTGGACGAGGTGTTGCAGGTGCAGGCGGTTCTGGCGGCGGCCGTGCACCGGTTGAAGCGCCGCGGTATTCCGATCGCCGAACCGCTGCCGCCGGTAGGGGTGATGATCGAAGTGCCCGGAGCGGCGCTGATCGCCGATATTCTGGCGCAGGTGGCGGATTTCTTCGCTATCGGCACCAATGACCTGACCATGTATACGCTGGCCATCGACCGCGCCGATGAACGCGTCGCCTATCTGTACAACCCCCTGCATCCCGCTGTACTTCGGCTGATTCAGTCGACGGTCGATTCCGCCCTGCGCGCGCGAATCCCGGTCAGCATCTGTGGCGAGGTGGCGGGCGATCCCCGCTATACCGCGCTGCTGCTCGGACTTGGCGTGCGCGAACTGTCGATGGCGGCGCCGAGCCTGCCCCGCGTCAAACAGCGGGTGCGGGCGCTCGATATCGCATCGACGACGCTGCATGCCAGGGCGATCATGGAGCAGTCCGACACCGAGCAGATCGGCCGCATGCTCGACGACCTGAATGAAACCATCTGATGCATCGCCGGATGTAATGGGCGCCTGCCCGAAGCGTTTATTGATTTCCTAAATGTTCCGGAAAGTATTTCTACCTATGATCAATACGGCAAAAAGCCGGGGAGCCATTGCCATGCTGCAGCGCAAATTGCATAGTATTGCAGTGCAGCAACGCTTGCTGCTTGCCACAATTATATTGCGAGGCAAATGAATGAACTATCATATGCATGAACTGGCGCACACGTTGATGACACCCTGGCGATGGGGTGCGAAGGGGCTGAAGTTCCAGCTCGACCTGCCCTTCAACTGCTTTGGTAAATCATCGGTCGGCCGGAACCTGTCCGCCGGACTGGAAGTGTTCGAGAACCTGACGCGTCGCTACGGAAAACCCGAATTCGGCCTGCATGAAACCAAAATCCATGGCATGCCGGTCCCGGTGAAGGAAGAGATCGTTCTCAACAAGACATTCTGCAAGCTGCTGCATTTCGCTCGCGATGAGGCGGTAACGGGGCAGCGTTACGATCCCAAGGTGCTGATGGTTGCGCCGATGTCGGGTCACTATGCGACGCTGCTGCGCGGCACAGTCGAAGCCATGCTGCCGGAACACGAGGTATATATTACGGACTGGGTCGATTCCCGCTACGTTCCGGTTGTTGCCGGGCGTTTCGACCTGGATGACTTCATAGATTACATTATTGAATTTGTACAGTTTCTCGGGCCCAACACCCATGTGATCGCGGTCTGTCAGCCGGCCGTTCCGGTGCTGGCGGCGACCGCCCTGATGGCCGCGCGCGACGAGACGATCCAGCCCGCCTCGCTGACGCTGATGGGCGGCCCGATCGATACGCGGCGCAACCCCACCGTCGTCAACGAACTGGCGGAAAGCCGGTCCATCGAGTGGTTCGAGCGTACGGTGATCTCCCAGGTGCCGTTCCCCAATGCGGGAGCGATGCGGCGCGTGTACCCCGGTTTCATGCAATTGACGGGTTTCATGACCATGAACCTGGAACGGCACATGACGGCGCATCGCAAGCTGTTCGAACATCTGGTCGAGGGCGATGCGGATTCGGTGAAGCAGCACCAGGATTTCTACGAGGAATACATGTCCGTCATGGACCTGCCGGCGGAATTCTACCTGCAGACGGTCAAGACGGCGTTCCAGGATCATTCGCTGCCCGATGGCTGGATGACACATCGGGGCGAACCGGTGGATTGTAGCGCGATCCGGCGCACGGCAATCATGACCGTGGAAGGCGAAAAGGACGATATCTGCGGCCTCGGCCAGACCGAAGCGGCGCTGGATCTTTGCGTCAATGTGCCGGTCGATGAAAAATACCACTATGTCCAGCCGGGCGTCGGCCATTACGGGGTGTTCAACGGCCGTCGCTGGAAGACCGAAATCCAGCCGCGGATCCGCGAATTCATCCGCACCATACAGTTCAAGCGCCGGACGGGCGATACCGGAATGACCTATGGCCTTCCCTATCGCAGCCTGCAGGAAAAGCGCGAACCGGCAGTCGATTGGGAAACGGTCGAAGAATAGCCGCACGCCGCGGCAACGCCGCCATTCACGCCGGTATGGAACGGACACCGCGGCGCCGGATGGCCGAAACAAGAAGATAAATACATAAAGATTTATTTATGTAATTGTTGCGGGTGGCGGCAATCCTTGCTATACGCCGGTTCAGAATTCGGCCGGTGTGCGTATCGCCATCGCGCCTAGCATGCATGAATCAGGAGACGCAGATGACGACCGAAAATGATTACAAAGTCGCCAATATCGACCTCGCGGACTGGGGTCGCAAGGAAATCACCATCGCCGAGACGGAAATGCCGGGGCTGATGGCCCTGCGCGAGGAGTTCGGCAAGTCCAAGCCGCTGAAGGGGGCGCGCATCGCGGGTTGCCTGCATATGACAATCCAGACTGCGGTGCTGATGGAAACGCTGACGGCGCTGGGCGCGGATATCCGCTGGTCGTCCTGCAATATCTTCTCCACCCAGGACCAGGCGGCGGCGGCGATGGCCGCGGCGGGCATGCCGGTTTTCGCCTGGAAAGGCGAAACGGAAATAGAAGCCGAATGGTGCATCGAACAGACGATCGTCGGCCCGAACGGCTGGCATCCGAACATGATTCTGGACGATGGCGGCGACCTGACCATCATGATGCATGAAAAATTTCCCGAACTGATGACCGGCGTGAAGGGCATTTCGGAGGAAACCACCACCGGCGTCCATCGCCTCTACGAAATGCACAAGGCGGGCAAACTCAAGGCGCCGGCGATCAACGTCAATGACTCGGTCACCAAGTCGAAATTCGACAATCTGTATGGCTGCCGCGAAAGCCTGGTCGATGGCATCAAGCGTGCGACCGACGTGATGGTGGCCGGCAAGATCGTGGTGATTTGCGGGTATGGCGATGTCGGCAAGGGATCCGCCGCAAGCCTGCGCAACCAGGGCGCGCGCGTGCTGGTAACGGAAATCGACCCGATCTGCGCCCTGCAGGCCGCAATGGAAGGCTACCAGGTCACGACGATGGAAAAGGCGGCGTCAGAGGGCGATATCTTCGTGACCACCACGGGCAATATCGACGTCATCACCATCGATCATATGCGTGCGATGAAGGACCGGGCGATTGTCTGCAATATCGGGCATTTCGATTCGGAAATCCAGATTTCCGCCCTGCGCAATTACCCCTGGCACAACGTGAAGGAACAGGTGGACGAGGTGGAATTCCCGGACGGCAAGCGGCTGATCGTCCTGGCCGAAGGGCGGCTGGTCAATCTCGGCTGCGCGACGGGTCATCCCAGCTTCGTCATGTCCGCTTCCTTCACGAACCAGGTTCTGGCGCAGATCGAATTGTGGAACCATTCCGACCGGTACGATATCGGCGTCTTCGTGCTGCCGAAGCATCTGGATGAAAAGGTTGCGACACTGCATCTGAAGAAGCTGGGCGTTGAATTGACCGCCCTGAGCGCGGCGCAGGCGAAATATCTCGGCCTTTCACAAAGCGGCCCGTTCAAGCCCGATCACTACCGTTACTAGTGCTTCGACCGGATCCACCGCGCCGCGGCGGATCCGGATGCTGCCGGAGAACAGGCCTCTTGTTTACGGACGTAGGAAAAATTACACTGTGCCCGTGCAATTCAGGGGCAGAAAACGCGTTGCGGGCGCAGGGTTCCTTGCGGCGGCGGGCGCACCGAAAATAGCCTTCGCCGCCGGGCTGGAGGTCGCGTCTCCCGTTTGGGGTTACCTGTTAGCCGGCATCGTGGCGGCGCTGGCGGTGGCCCTGCTTTTGCGTCGCCGCAAGGCCGAAGACGACACGATTGAATCGGCGCCGGTCGGGCTTGTCTGGTGGGCGCGCGGCAATTCCGGCATAACGGGTCCGGCCCGCGACCTGCTCGGCATCGACAATGCCGCCAATCTGTCCGCGCTGGCAAATATCTTTTCAGACAGGGATGCGCCGGAGGTTTCCGGCATTCTGGGGGCGCTTCGCGAACAGGGGAAACCCTTCGCCGGGCGCTACCGGACCCGCGCCGGCAAGGAGATTTCGCTGACCGGCCGCCGCGTCGCGTCGCGGGATCTGGTCTGGGTCGGCGCGCCGGCAATACAAAGCGTCGAAACGGCTGCCTTGCGGGCGCTGATCGACCGGTTGCCGATGCCGGTATGGTGGCGACGCCCGGATATGGATCTGGCGGGATGCAATGCGGCCTATGCGGCCGCGCTGGATTGCGATGTCGAAACGGTGCTGCGCGACCGTCGCGAACTGGGCGCCGGTTACCTTGACCGGGACGGCCGCAGCCTCGCGCGCCGCGCGATGAATACGGAAAGCGCCCAGTCGGAAAGCCACCATATCATTGTCGGCGGTCGCCGCCGCCTGTACGAATTCTCGGAAATGCGGCTTGGCGAACAGACCGGCATCGTGGGCGGCTACGCGACGGATGTCACGATGATCGAGGACGTGCAATCCGATCTTGCGTCGCATGTCGCCGCGCATGCGGAAGTGCTGGAAAGCCTGTGGGCGGCAATCGCCATATACGGGCCCGACCAGCGGCTGAAATTCTTCAATTCCGCCTTTCTGGAAATGTGGAACATCGACGCGGAGGCGCTGCACGGTGAACCGTCGCTGGGCGATGTGCTGGAAGTGCTGCGGGAACGGCGGCGCCTGCCCGAATATCTCGACTTCCAGAGCTTCAAGCAGGAAACCGCCGCGCTGTTCAACACATTGATCGAGCCCCGCGAGGAACTGCTGCATCTGCCCGACGAACGGACCCTGCGCATGATTGTGTCGTCGCATCCCATGGGCGGCCTGATGTTCGTTTACGAGAACGTCACGGACAGCCTGGCGCTGGAGCGATCGTACAATACCCTGACCGAAGTGCAGCGCGAAACGCTGGACAACCTGCATGAGGCCGTGACCGTCTTCGGCGCGGATGGCCGGCTGAAACTGTGGAACGTGGAAGCGGCCGTCATGTGGAACCTGCCCATGACGGAAGCCAGCCTCGATACGCATATCGGCGACATCCTGGAGGAGACCCGCGCCCAGTTTCCGCCGGTCGATGACTGGGCGGCGCGCAAACAGCGCCTGATCCTGGCGGTGACGGAACCGAAACCGCAATCGGGACGGCTGCGGCGAATCGACGGACGGATCATCGACTATAACTGCGTTCCCCTGCCGGATGGCGGCTGCCTGCTGGGCTATATCGACGTGACCGACGGGGCGCGCGTGCAGCAGGCGCTGGAAGAACGCAACCTTGCGCTGGAAGCCGCCGACCGGATGAAGTCGGACTTTATCGCCAATGTCAGCTACGAACTCCGGACTCCGCTGAATGCGATAATCGGCTTTACCGAAATTCTCGATAACCGGTATTTCGGCGAGTTGACGGCGCGCCAGGGCGAGTATGTGCAAAGCGTCCTGCAGGCGTCCAATCACCTGATGGCGCTGATCAACGATATCATCGACCTGGCGACGATCGAGGCCGGTTATCTGACGCTGGAACTGGGCACGGTGAATGTCCACGATGCCCTGGTCAATCTGTTGCCGGTCTTTCGCAAACGCGCCGGCGATTCCGGTCTGGAACTCAATTTCGACTGTCCCGCGGATATCGGCACGATAGTCGCCGACGAACGGCGGGTCCGCCAGGCGATTTACAACCTGATCACCAATGCGGTGCAGTTCACGCCCGAAGGCGGCACGGTGACCCTGTCGGCGCGGCGGGAGCCCGACGGCATGACCATCGCGGTCGCCGATACCGGCATCGGGATCGCGCCGGAAGATACCGACAGGATGCTGGAGAAATTCGAGCGTGGCCAGGGCGATTCCCGCGAATACGGGGCGGGCCTGGGGCTGGCCCTGGTCAAGAACCTGATAGAGCTGCACGGCGGGTCAATTACCGTGCAAAGCGAACTGGGCAAGGGGACCCGGATCGAATGCCGGTTGCCGCTGAACGCCATGGCGAAGAACGCCGTTGCCGAATCGACAGAGGCCGTTGCGTGATCGCCGCCGGGTCGCATGGTCGAAATGCAGCGACGCCGGATGGCCGCGTTATCGTCGATCTGCCGGACGAAACGGCGACGGCGGCGCTGGCCGGAAGACTGGCGCCGTTGCTGCGGACCGGCGATATCGTGGCGCTGCGCGGCGATCTTGGCGCCGGGAAGACCAGCCTGGCCCGCGCGGTCGTCCACGCGCTGGGCAATCCGGCCGAAGCGGTGCCGAGCCCGACATTCACGCTGGTGCAGACCTATGCTTTGCCGGCGTTCGATCTGTGGCATTTCGACCTGTACCGGCTGGAATCGGCCGAGGACGCGTTCGAACTCGATATCGAGGAGGCCTTTGCCGGCGGCGTGTCGCTGATCGAATGGCCAGACCGGCTGGGCGGCTGGCTGCCGGAAATACGCCTCGATATCGAACTGCATTTCAGCGATGACGGCGAATCGCGGTGGGCGATTCTGGCCGGGCGCGGCGACTGGCCCGCGCGTCTGGCGCCGCTGCGCGATGACTGACAGAGCCGCGCAAATCGAGGCGTTCCTGGCGGCGCAGGGCTGGGAGCGGGCGACGCGGCGACCGCTTGCCGACGATGCCTCCTTCCGCCGGTATGAACGGCTGCGCGAGGATACGCGCCGCGCCATCCTGATGGATGCGCCGCCGCCACGGGAAAATGTCGGACCCTTCCTCGAAATCGACCGCATCCTGCGCGGCATGGGGTTCAGCGCGCCGGAGATATTCGCCGAGGATCGCGAGGCGGGGTTGCTGCTGCTGGAGGATTTCGGCGATGCGACCTATACCAGCGCGCTGGCGGACGATCCGGCCTGCGAAACGGCGCTCTATACGCTGGCGGTCGATGTGCTGGTTGAATTGCACCGGCGTTTCGACGGCGCCGAAGGGGTCCCCCCCTATGACCATGCCCGCCTGATGACGGAGGCAAACCTGCTGATCGAATGGTATTATCCGGCGATGTACGGCAGGGATGCGCCGCCGGCCCTGGGCCGTGAATTCGAGGTGTTGTGGCAAACCGCGTTTGACGCCCTGCCCGCGTCGCCCGATACGCTGGTGCTGCGCGATTATCATGTGGACAACCTGATGTGGCTGCGGGATCGGGATGGCGTGCAGGCCTGCGGGTTGCTGGATTTTCAGGACGCCGTGATCGGCCATCGGGCCTATGACCTGGTGTCGCTGCTGGAGGATGCCCGCCGCGACGTGCCGGGCGGCTTGGCGGCCGGGCTGTTCGACCGTTACCTCGATGCGTTTCCGGAAATCGGGCGCGGTGCATTCCGGCAGGCATATGCGCTGTACGGCGCGCAGCGCTGCACCAAGATCCTGGGAATATTCACGCGGCTCGACCGGCGGGACGGCAAGCCCGTTTATCTGAAGCATTTGGCGCGCGTCTGGCGCTGGCTCGAAGGCGACCTGACGCATCCGGCGCTGGGCGCGCTGAAAACCTGGTTCGACCGCGAATTTCCGCTTGAATCGCGAATCGCACCGCCGCCGAAGGCAGGCGCATGACACAGCGGATCAGAACAGCGATGGTGCTGGCCGCGGGGCGCGGCACGCGCATGCGCCATCTTTCGAAGACCCGGCCGAAGCCGCTGACGGTACTGGCCGGTCGGACCTTGCTCGACCGGGTGCTCGACCATCTTGAAGCCGACGGCGTGGACCGGATCGTGGTCAACACCCATTACATGGGCGAGATGATCACGGAGCACCTTTCGAGGCGGTCGGGCATCATCCTCTCGCCCGAGGTGGACCTGCTGGAAACCGGCGGCGGGGTCCGGCATGCGCTGCCGCACCTGGGCGACGATCCGTTCTACGTCATCAACAGCGATGCTGTATGGGGCAACGGTCCCACGCCGGCGCTGCGGCGCCTGGCGGCGGCGTGGCGCGACGAAACCATGGATGCGCTGTTGCTGCTGCAGCGCATGGTCGCCGTCGCCGGTACCAGCGGGCGCGGCGATTTTTTCCTCGATCCGCTGGGCAGGGTGCGCCGCCGCGACAGCCGGGAAATCGCCGCCTTCCTGTTTGCCGGCGTCCAGATTCTGCATCCGCGCCTGTTCGCCGGATCGCCGGAGGGCGCGTTTTCCCTGAACCGGCTCTACGACGCGGCCGCGGCGACGAACCGTTTGCACGGCATCGTCCATGACGGCGAATGGTATCATGTCGGCACGCCCGAACAGTTGCTGCAGGCCGAATTCGATCTGGCGCTGGGCGACGCCCTGGTCAACAGCCGCTGATGGCCGGGGTCTATACCATTCCGCCGGGCGCCCCCTTTGTGGATGCGCTGGCCGGGGGCATTCTCGCCGAAACAGGCGGCGATCCTTCCGCGCTGCTCGACTACACAATCCTGCTGCCGACGCGCCGGGCCTGCCGGTCGCTGCGCGATGCGTTCCTGCGCGCCGGCGACGGCAGGGCGATGCTGCTGCCCACGATGCGGCCGCTCGGCGATGTCGATGAAGATGAGTTCGCCTTTCACGAAGCGCCCGAACCGGGCGGCGCCGAAACGCCGCCTGCCATTCCCGCCCTGCACCGCCGGCTGCTGCTGACGCGGCTGATCCTCGGCTGGGACCGGGCCGGGGACGATATGTCGGTCGACCAGGCGGCGCGGCTGGCGGTGGAACTGGAACGGCTGCTGGACCAGGTGCAGACCGAACGCCTGTCGTTCGACGGGCTGAAGGATCTGGTGCCCGGGGATTTCGCCGAGCACTGGCAGAAGGTGCTGGCCTTTCTCACTATCCTGACCGAGCACTGGCCTGCGGTCTTGCGCGAGCAGGGCGGCATCGACCAGGCGGAACGGCGCAACCGCCTGCTGGATTCGCTGGCGGCCCTGTGGGCGCAGACGCCGCCGCCGGGCCATGTCATCGCCGCCGGATCGACGGGCAGTATCCCCGCGACCGCCGATCTGCTGGCCACGGTCGCGGCCATGCCGAACGGCCGCGTGGTGCTGCCGGGCCTGCTCCGCGATACCGATGCCGGGACGCAGGAGGCGATCGAACGCGACCAGACCCATCCGCAGCATAATCTGGCGCGGCTGCTGCGCCGCATGGCGCTGACGCCCGACGCGGTGCCGGACTGGCCCGGCGTCGCGCCGCCCGGCCCGCGGATGCGGCTGATCGCCGAAGTCATGCGGCCCGCCGACACGACTCAGGCCTGGCGCCTGCTCCGGGACCTGCCCGCCGGCGCCCTGGACGGGGTGCAGCGGGTCGATTGCGCGGATTCCGCCGAGGAAGCGGGCGTCATTGCGCTCATTCTCCGCCAGGTGCTGGAAGACAGTTCGCGGACCGCGGCGCTGGTGACGCCGGACCGGAAACTCGCGCGCCGGGTCACGGCGGAACTGCGCCGCTGGAACATCGATATCGACGATTCCGCGGGCGAGCCGCTGATGACCGCGACGCCAGGCAGTTTCATGCGCCTGATCGCGGCGATGGTCGCCGGCCGCTTTGCGCCGGCGCCCCTGCTTGCGGTCCTCAAGCATCCCCTGGCGGCGGGGGGACGGCAGGCCATCGCTTTCCGCAGCGATGCCCGGTTGCTGGAGCGGATGATCCTGCGCGGGCCAAGGCCGGGTGCGGGGATTGCCGGGTTGCGGGCGGCGGCGCCGGCCGGCAGCGCCGAATCCGCGACGCTGAAAGCGTTCCTCGATTCGCTGGAGGCCATGACCCGGCCGCTGGTTTCCGTCGTCGATGGCGGCGGCGCGCGGCTGGAGGATTTCCTGGAAGCGCATGTCGCCACTGCCGAAGCCCTGGCGGCGACCGACACAGAATTCGGCGCGGAACGCCTGTGGCGGGGCGATGCCGGGGAAATGCTGGCCCGATTCATCGCCGAATTGCGGCACGCGGCGGATTTCCTGCCCCCCGTGGATCCCGGCGCCTATCCGGCCCTGCTCGATTCGCTGATGAACGGCGCGACCGTTCGCCCGCGCTATGGCCGCCATCCGCGCCTCGCGATCCTGGGGCTGCTGGAAGCGCGGTTGCAGCGCGCCGATCTTCTGGTGCTGGGCGGGCTGAACGAGGGCGTCTGGCCGCCCGATCCGCAGCCGGACCCCTGGCTCAGCCGGCCGATGCGCGAACGCTTCGGCCTGCCGCTGCCGGAACGGCGCATCGGCCTGACCGCGCATGACTTCGTGCAGGCCTTCGCCGCGCCGGAAATCGTCCTGACCCGCGCGGCCAAGACCGAAGGGCAGCCGACCGTGCCCTCGCGCTGGCTGACGCGGCTCGACGCTGTCCTGCGCGGCGTCGGCCAGGAAAACGCGCTGCAGGCGGGGCCGAGCCAGTGGCGCGCGGTCCGCGCCCTGCTGCGCCAGCCGAAACGCCCGATCCGGATTTCGCCGCCGGCCCCCCGCCCGCCGCTGGCGGCGCGGCCCCGGCGCCTGTCGGTGACCCAGATCGAAACCTGGATGCGCGACCCCTATGCGATCTACGCCCGCCATATATTGCGATTGCGGCCGCTGGATCCGCTGGACGCGGATCCGGGCGCGGCGGAACGCGGCACCTTCATCCATGATGCGCTGGACCGGTTCCTGCGCGAGTTTCCCGACACGCTGCCGCCGGATGCGCTGGAGAAGCTGCTGGAATTCGGCACTGCCGCCTTCGGCGACGCGCTGGTGCGACCCACCGTCCGCGCCTTCTGGTGGCCGCGCTTCGCGCGCATCGCCGGCTGGTTCGTCGAGAACGAATCCACCCGGCGCGGCGATGTCGTCCGGGCGCATTCGGAAACCGAAGGCCGGCTGGACATGCCGGCCGCCTATGCGCCGTTCGCCCTGACCGCGAAGGCGGACCGGATCGACCGCCTGGCCGACGGCAGCTACGAGATCATCGATTACAAGACCGGCGCCCCGCCGTCGAATGTCGAGGTCGGTCTCGGTTACGCGCCGCAACTTGCGCTGGAGGCGGTTATCCTGCGCGGCGGCGGATTTAGGACGGTGCCTGAAGGCGACGTGCGGAAGCTGGCGTACTGGCAGCTCGGCGGCGGCGAACCCCCGGCGACGATCCGTGCGGTTGGCGGCGATGCGGGCGACCTGGCCGATGCGGCGCGGGCCGGGTTGATGGCGCTGATCGAGTCCTTCGACAACCCCGATACGGCCTATGCGGCGGTGCCGCGCCCGGACCGCGCCCCCCGGTTCAACGACTATGCGCATCTGGCCCGCATTCGCGAATGGGGGGATGGATGACCGTCGACATGATCACGGCGGCCGGCATCGCGCAGCGCCGGGCGGTGCACCCCGAAGCCAGCGTCTGGGTTGCCGCCTCGGCGGGCAGTGGAAAAACCAAAGTGCTGACCGACCGGGTCCTGGCCCTGCTGCTGAACGAAACCCGGCCGGAACGAATCCTCTGCCTGACCTTCACCCGCGCTGCGGCGGCGGAAATGGCGGTACGGATCAACCGGCGGCTGGCCGGCTGGGCCACCGAACCGGATGACGCCGTTCGCCGGGATATCGGGCAACTGCTCGGCGCGGCGCCGGACGATGACCGGCTGGACCGCGCCCGGCGGCTGTTTGCGCAGGTTCTCGATGTGCCGGGTGGGCTCAAGGTCCAGACCATACACGGCTTCTGCCAGTCGCTGCTGGCGCGGTTTCCCCTGGAAGCGGGGATCGCGCCGCATTTCGAGGCGATGGACGACCGCAGCGCCGCCGAACTGATGCTGGCGGCCCGGGACATGGTGCTGACGGCGGCGCGGCAGGGGGGCGAACTGGCGGATGCGCTGGCGGTCGTTACCGGTCATATCCAGGAGGAACAGTTCGCCGCGCTGATGGACCACATGGCGCAGAACCGCAGCCGGATTCGCGGCCTGATCGACCTGTATGGCGACGGGATGGGCGACGCGGTCTGCCGGAAACTGGGCGTGGCGCCGGGACAGTCCCCGGCGGACGTGATTTCCCGGGCGTGCTGGGACGCCGCGGTGGATACGGCGGCGCTCACACGCGCCGGTGAAGCGCTGCTGACAGGTACCGCGAAAACCGACCAGCCCCGGGGCCTGACCCTGTTGCAATGGCTGAAGGCGAACCCGGTCAAGCGGCAGGAATTGTTTGCCGGATACGCCGATGCGTTCCTGACCAAGGCGGGCGACCTCCGGTCGCGGCTTATTACCGTCAGGCCGGCGGATGCGGCGCCGGGCTCGGCCGAGGCGCTGGGCGCGGAGGCGGAACGGCTTGCCGGAGTGATGGACGAATGCCGCGCGGTGGTGACGGCGGAGGCGACGGTCGCCCTGTTGCGGCTGGGCGCGGCGTTGCTGGACGCCTATGAAAGATCCAAGCTCGTGCTGGCGCGGCTCGACTACGACGACCTGATCCTCAAGACGATTGCCCTGCTGAACCGGAGCGCCGATGCGGCCTGGGTCCTGTACAAGCTGGATGGCGGGCTGGACCATATCCTGATCGACGAGGCGCAGGATACGAACCTGCATCAATGGGCCATCGTCGAGGCGCTGGCGAAGGAATTTTTCTCCGGCGCCGGGGCGCGGACCGAAACCCGGACCGTGTTTACCGTGGGCGATGCGAAACAGTCGATTTTCAGCTTCCAGGGCGCCGATCCGACGGCGTTCACCCATATGCGCGAAGTCTTCCGCAAACAGGTGGAAGCCGCGGCAAAACCCTGGGAATCGGTGGACCTGAACTGGTCCTTCCGCTCCGCGACGCCAATACTGGACACGGTGGATGCGGTATTCGGGATAGACCCGGCACGGGACGGCGTTGCGCCGGACGGCGAACCGATCGTGCATCGCGCGGTGCGCGCGGGCCATGCGGGGCTGGTCGAAATCTGGCCGCCGGTCCGTCCGCGCGACGCGCCCGATGCCGCGCCCTGGGCGCCGCCGCTGGACCGGGAGGCGGCGGATAATCCCTCGGCCCGGCTGGCGAATGTGCTGGCGGCGAAAATCGAGAGCTGGATCGGGTGCGAGGTCCTGGCCTCCCGGGGACGAACCGTCCGCGCCGGCGATATCATGGTGCTGGTCCGCCGCCGCAACCGGTTCGTCGACCAGTTTGTCCGGGCGCTCAAATCGCGCGGCATCCCGGTTGCCGGGGTCGACCGGATGGCGCTGGCGGAACAGCTTGCGGTGATGGACCTGATCGCGCTTGGCGAATTCCTGCTGCTGCCGGAAGACAACCTGACCCTCGCCACTGTCCTGAAGGGACCGTTCATCGGACTGGACGATGACAACCTGTTTGCGCTGGCCTATGACCGGGGCGATTCCTCCCTGTGGCAGCGGCTGGCGGCCGACCCCCGCTACGCGGCGGCGCATGGCTGGCTGTCCGCCCTGCTGGCGCGGGTCGATTTCGCGCCGCCCTTCGAGCTTTTCTCCCATGTCCTGACCGCGCCGGTGGCGGATGGGGAATCCGGGCGGCAGCGCCTTGTCGCCCGGCTGGGAGTCGAGGCGGAGGACCCGGTCGAGGAATTCATGAACCTGACGCTGGAGCACGAACGGCTCAACCCGCCATCGCTGCAGGGGTTCCTGCACTGGCTGAAGGCGGGCGATCAGATCGTGAAGCGGGATATGGAACACGGCAGCCGCGACGAGGTACGCGTCATCACCGTGCACGGCGCGAAGGGGCTGCAGGCGCCGATCGTTATCCTGCCCGATACGATGGCCGCGCCGCGGTCCAGCCCCGATATGCTGTGGTCGGAGGGTATCCTGCTGTGGCCGCCCAATCGCGGTTGCGAAAGCGCGGTCAGCGCCACCGCCCGCGCGGCGGCGAACCTGCGGCGCGACCAGGAATACCGGCGGCTGCTCTATGTCGCGATGACCCGGGCCGAGGACAGGCTTTATATCTGCGGCGCCGAAGGACGACAGGCGCCGCCGGACACCTGCTGGTACGCCATGGCCCATGCGGGGCTGGAAGCGATCGGCGAGCCCTTCGCGTTTTCCGCCGATGGCGAGGATGGCTGGGAGGGCGAGGGTATTCGCCTGTCCAGCCTGCAGTCGGTGGACAGCGCACCGGACGCCGCCACCATCGCCGATGACGAGCCGCCGGCCGAGGCGCTGCCCTGGATGTTTGCGCCGGCGCCGCCCGAACCGACGCCGGTCCGGCCGCTGACGCCGTCCCGGCCGGCAATGGATCCGCCGGTCGTATCGCCGTTCGATACCGATAACGGGCAGCGGTTCCGGCGCGGCACGCTTATCCACCGGTTGCTCCAGACCCTGCCGGACCTGTCGCCGGCGCGCCGGCGCGCCGCCGCCGGGGGGTTCCTCGCCCTGCAGGTGCACGGGCTGACCCCGGAGGAACAGGACGTCATCGTGGCTGAAGTCATGGCCGTGCTGGAAAACCCTGAATTCGCGGCGCTTTTCGGCCCGGACAGCCGCGCCGAAGCGCCCGTTGTCGGCCGCATCGACAGTCGCGAGGGGCCGGAAATCGTGTCCGGACAGGTCGACCGGGTGGTTATTCGGGACGACGAAATTCTGGTTGTCGATTACAAGACCAACCGCCCGCCGCCCCGGCGCGAAGCGGATGTTGCAGAGGTTTATTTGCGCCAGATGGCGGCCTACCGCGCCATCCTGCGGCAAATCTGGCCGGATCGGCCGGTTCGCTGTGCGCTGCTGTGGACGGACGGGCCGCGCATCATGGCGCTCAACGACTCGTTGCTTGACCGTTTCTTCGATGCTCCATAGAGTCCGTATCAAAGGGTTCCCAAAGGGAATCCGGCGTTGAAATAACCGCAGGGGTAGCAATATGGCAACGGTTAAGGTATCGGACGATGATTTCGACAAGAGCGTGCTTGGCGCCGGCCAGCCGGTTCTGGTCGACTTCTGGGCTGAATGGTGCGGACCGTGCAAGATGATTGCGCCGGCGCTGGAAGAAATCGCGACGGATATGGCCGGTAAACTGACGATTGCAAAGCTGAATATCGACGACAATCCGCAGACTCCGGCGAAATACGGCGTAAGGGGCATCCCGACCCTGATCCTTTTCAAGGACGGGCAGGTCGCGGCGACGAAAGTCGGCGCCCTGGCAAAGACCCAGCTCGCGCAATGGGTTGAATCCGTCGTCTGACGGTCTGACGGGTCGCCGATTCCGCAGGAAAGGCTCCACCGGTTCGGGTGGGGCCTTTTTTGGTTGTGCTCTACCGGTGCTCCGACAGGACCCTGCCGGCCAGGTAGAGCGAGCCGCAGATGAGGATTCGCGCGGGTTCCGGGGCGGCCGCGACGATCCGGGAAACCGCTTCCGCCATCGACGGGGCCGGCACGGCGCGGGCGTTTCTCGAAATCGCGGCGGCGGCGGTCTGTTCGGCGCTCAGGCTGGCTTCCTCGCCCGGAATGGCGACGGTCTGAACCTGCTGCACATAGGGGCCCAGCGGCTGGAAGAATGCGCCCGCATCCTTGCTGTCCAGCATGCCGGCAACGAGGAACAGCGGCCGGTCCTGCCAGTCGCGGGCGACCTGTCCCAGCACGACGCCCGCCGCCGCATTATGGCCGCCATCGAGCCATAGCTCCCAGCCGCGCGGCAGCAAATCGACCAGCGGCCCACCGATCAACCGCTGTAACCGTCCGGGCCAGGAAACCCGGGTCAGCCCCTCGGCGATGGCCGCATTGCTGATGTTGAAGCCACGCAGCTGTTCAGCGCAGGCGACGGCCATGCCCGCATTGTGGATCTGGTGTGCACCGGGCAGCGCCGGGGCGGGATACTGCCGGATACCGGCGCCGAGCCGCACCCGCAGGCTGGTGGCGTCGCCCGACGCCCCCCAGTCGGCGCCATGGCGGAACAGGGGCGCGCCCACGGCCCGCGCCTGTTCGGCGATAACGGCGGCGGCTTCCGGCGGCTGCTCGCCGATGACCGACGGGACGCCGGGCTTCTGGATCGCCGCTTTTTCGCCGGCAATCGCCGTTATCGTCGGACCCAGGAACTGAACGTGATCGATCGAAATGGGAGTAATGGCGGTCAGGGCCGGTCGGGCAACGACATTGGTCGAATCGAACCGCCCGCCAAGCCCGGTTTCCAGCAGGACGATATCCGCCGGCGTTTCCGCGAAGGCGCGGAAGGCGGCGGCGGTGGTGATCTCGAAGAAGGTGATCGGCCGCCCTTCGTTCACGATCTCGCAATAGCCCAGCAACTGCGCCAGGCGTTCTTCCGAAATCAGCTGGCCCGCCAGCCGGATGCGCTCGTTGAAGCGGACCAGATGCGGCGAGGTATAGACATGCACGCGCTTGCCGGCGGCTTCCAGCATGGCGCGCAGGAAGGCGATCAGCGAGCCCTTGCCATTGGTCCCGGCGACATGGACCACCGGCGGCAGCCGGTCCTGCGGACGGCCGAGCCGTTCCAGCAGGTCGAGCGTCCGGCCGAGCGACAGGTCGATTTTCTTGGGGTGCAACGTCATCAGGCGCGCGAGGACGGCGTCGCTGCTGCGCGGGTCCATGGGGCGGGCTATCCGATCCGGAGCGGGGGGTCTTCCGGCTGCGCCTTGTCGTCCGAATCCGGGATATGTAAATCCCTGTCGCCACCTTCGGATTCAGGCTCACCCGGCGGGCGCGGGTTGCGCAGCAGGTCGATCAGCCGGATCAGCGTGTCGCGCAGGGCCGAACGCGGCACGACACAGTCGATCATGCCGTGTTCCAGCAGGAATTCCGCTGTCTGGAACCCGTCCGGCAGGTTTTCGTGCACCGTCTGCTCAATCACCCGCCTGCCGGCAAAGCCGATGGTGGCGCCGGGTTCGGCCAGATGAATATCGCCCAGCATGGCGAAGCTGGCGGAGACGCCGCCGGTGGTCGGGTCGGTCAGCAGGACAATATACGGGAGGCCCGCTTCCTTGACATCCTGCACGGCGACGACGGTGCGCGGAAGCTGCATCAGCGACATGATGCCTTCCTGCATGCGGGCGCCGCCCGATGCGGGGATCACGATCAGCGGCGCGTGCTGGCTGACGGCCCGTCGCGCGGCGGCGACGAAGCCCGAACCGGCGGCGATACCCATCGACCCGGCCATGAATTCGAAATTCAGCGCGGCGATCACCGCGGGCTGCCCGCCCATCCTGCCGGTGGCGACGACGACGGCGTCGCGTTCCTTGGTTGCGTTCCGGGCTTCCTTCAGCCGGTCCGTGTAGCGCCGGCGGTCGCGGAAGCCAAGCGGATCGTCCGGGGTGCTCGGCACATTGACCCGCTGATAGACGCCGTCATCGAACAGCATTTTCAGGCGCCGTTCGGCCGATATGCGCAGGTGATGGCCGCAATGCTGGCAGACATGCAGATTTTTTTCGAGATCCCGGTGGAAGATCATCTGGTCGCATTCCGGGCATTTGCTCCACAGGTTGTCCGGCACCTCCGCCCTGTTGACCAGGGCCTGCAGCTTGGGTCGAACGAAATTTGTCAGCCAGCTCATGGTTTCAATCCACCTGCCAGTTCCCGGACGTAATTCAAGACCGAATCCACGAGACCGGCAGCCGGTTTGCCGTTCCCGTCAAGACCGTTTGCGATTCGGTCGACAATCGCAGAGCCGACGACGGCGGCATCGGCTGTCCGCGTGATGGCATGCACCGCGTCCGCCGTGCGGATCCCGAACCCGACGGCCACGGGAAGGTCCGTATGGCGATGCAGCCGTTCGACCGCGCCGCGGATATCGTCGTTCCGCCCGGACTTGGTGCCGGTAATGCCCAGCACCGAAACGTAATAGACGAACCCGCTGGTGTTCCGCAGGACGGCGGGAAGGCGGGCATCGTCGGTCGTCGGGGTCGCCAGCCGGATGAAATTGATACCGGCCTCCAGCGCCGGAAGGCAGAGTTCCGCATCCTCTTCCGGCGGCAGGTCGACGACAATCAACCCGTCGACGCCGGCCGCCTTCGCGTCGTTGAGGAAGCGTTCGACGCCGTAGAGATAGATGGGGTTGTAGTAGCCCATCAGGATGATTGGCGTGTCACCGTCGGAGTGGCGGAACAGTCGCACGAGGTCGAGGGTCTGCTTCATGTTCGCACCGCTCGCCAGCGCGCGCACGGAGGCGGCTTGAATGGCCGGGCCGTCCGCCATCGGGTCGCTGAACGGCATGCCCAGTTCGATCAGGTCGGCGCCCGCGCCCGGCAGGCCCAGCAGGATCTTCTCGAACGTCGGCCGGTCCGGGTCGCCCGCCGTCACAAAGGTCACCAGCCCGCCGCGCTCTTCGGCCTTCAGCGCCGCGAAGCGCCTGGCGATGCGGCCGGAATCCGCGCCCCTGTTCATAGTTCCGTTCCCAGTGATTCGGCGACGGCAAAGATGTCCTTGTCGCCGCGGCCGCACATGTTCATGCAGAGAAGATGGTCCTTCGGCAGGTCCGGGGCGATCCGGGACACGAAATCCAGCGCGTGGGCGGGTTCGAGCGCCGGTATGATGCCTTCCATGCGGCTGCACAGCTGGAAGGCGGCCAGCGCGCCGTCATCCTGCGCGGATACGTATTTCACCCGGCCGGATTCGTGCAGCCATGAATGTTCCGGACCGATGCCCGGGTAGTCCAGCCCGGCGGAAATCGAATGCGCGTCCAGGATCTGCCCGTCGTCGTTCTGCAGCAGGTAGGTCCGGTTGCCGTGCAGCACGCCCGGCCTGCCGCCGGCGATCGATGCCGCGTGTTTCGTCGTGTTCAGCCCGAGTCCGGCGGCTTCCACGCCGTACATCTTCACGGACGGATCGTCCAGGAACGGGTGGAACAGCCCGATGGCGTTGGAGCCGCCGCCGATGCAGGCCACCAGCGAGTCGGGCAGGCGGCCTTCGGCTTCGAGCATCTGTTCGCGCGCCTCCCGGCCGATGACGGACTGGAAGTCGCGCACCATCGCCGGGTAGGGATGCGGCCCCGCGGCGGTGCCGATGATGTAGAACGTGTCCTCGACATTGGACACCCAGTCCCGCAGGGCATCGTTCATGGCATCCTTGAGCGTCGCGGTGCCGCTGGTCACGGGGACAATTTCCGCCCCCAGCAGCTTCATGCGGAAGACGTTCGGTTTCTGCCGTTCGATATCGGTCTTGCCCATATAGACGACGCAGGGAAGGTTGAACAGGGCGCAGACCGTGGCCGTGGCGACGCCGTGCTGGCCGGCGCCGGTTTCGGCGATGATCCGCTTCTTGCCCATGCGCCGCGCCAGCAGGATCTGGCCGATCGTATTGTTGATCTTGTGGGCGCCGGTGTGGTTCAGCTCGTCGCGCTTGAAATATATTTTAGCGCCGCCAAAATGTTCGGTCAGCCGCCGCGCAAAATACAGCGGGCTCGGCCGGCCGACATAATGCTTCAGGTAATAATCGATCTCCGCCTGGAAGGATGGGTCCTGCCGCGCCGCGGTATAGGCTTTTTCGACTTCCAGGATCAGCGGCATCAGGGTTTCGGCAACGAACCGTCCGCCGAAAATGCCGAAATGACCAGATTCGTCCGGGCCGCCGCGAAAGGTGTTCTGCTGTTCCATGTCCTCTCCGCGTTAATAGGCCGGTATTAATACAGGACCGGTGCCGCCGGAACCAGAAAATCGCGCGGATCAGAGCGCCGCAACGGCCGCCAGAAACGCGCGGATCTTGTCGGGGTTCTTTTGCCCCGGCGAATCCTCCACACCCGAAGAGGTATCCAGGATGACCGCGCGGGACAGCCTGACCGCCTCGGCGGCGTTGCCGCTGTCCAGCCCGCCGGCGAGCATCCAGGGCAGCGGCCATTGGCGGTCGGCCAGCAACCGCCATTCGAAACTGAGCGCATTGCCGCCGGGCAGCGCGTTGGCCATGCTTTTCGGCGGCTTTGCGTCGAACAGCAGCCAGTCGGCGACAGGCAAATAGGCGTCGGCGCGGGCGAGGTCGGCTTCTTCCGCAATGGGGATCGCCTTCATCACCTTCAGGCCGGTGCGCTGCTTCAACTCGGTGACGCGTTCCGGCGATTCCGCGCCGTGCAGTTGCAACAGGTCCAAAGCTACCGCATCCAGAACGGCGTCAATGGCCGCATCGGCGGCATCGACGAACAGTCCGACCCGCGTGACATGGCCGGGCGCCAGCGCGACCAGCGCGGCGGCCTGCTGCGGGGACACAGCGCGCGGACTGGGCGGGTAGAAGACCAGCCCGACATGGCTCGCGCCGCCGGAAACCGCTGTCTGCATCGCTGCCGGATCGTTGATGCCGCAGATTTTTGCGGTGACCGGCATGGTTTCAGCCGGCGGCCAGCGTTGCGGCCATGGCCCTGGCCGCGGCCGCGGGGTCGGGCGCGCGCGTAATCGGACGTCCGATGACCAGGATATCGGCGCCGGCGCCGACCGCGTCGGCGGGTCCGGCGGTCCGCTTCTGATCGTTGGACAGGCTCAGGTTCGGGCGGATGCCGGGCACAACCAGCTTGAAACCCGGTCCGCAGGCGGCCCGGACGCTGGCGACTTCCTTGGGCGAACAGACGATGCCGTCCAGCCCGCAGTCCCGCGTCAGCCGCGCGAGCCGGAGGACCTGATCGGCGGCGGGGCCTATCTGGCCGACGGCTTCCAGGTCACCGGCGTCCAGGCTGGTGAGGACCGTGACAGCGATGACCATGGGCCGCGGTGCCTTTTGCGCCTTCGCCGCCTCGGTCGCCGCCTCGGCCGCCGCGCGCATCATGGCGGGCCCGCCGGCGGCGTGCACGTTCACGATCTTCGGGCGCAGGCTGATGGCGGCGCGGATGGCGCCGGCAACCGTATTCGGGATATCGTGGAATTTCAGATCCAGAAACAGCGGCAGCCCGGAACCGGTCACGGCGCGGACGCCGGCGGCGCCGTTCGCGGTAAAGAACTCCAGCCCCAGCTTCACACCGCCGACAGTGCCTTTCAGGCGTTGCGCCATGGCCCTGGCTTCGTCGACATTCGTGGTGTCAAGCGCGACAAAAATACGATCGGCTGGCTTGGTCATGATTCCTCCGGGGACGATGCGGGCGTATTCTTACACCGGGCTTTCCGCTATTGATAGCGCCGCCGGAATCCACCCATCAACGCCCCGTCGCGGGAAGGGACGGTGTGGATGTCGTCATGGCGGTGCCGCCGGACGCCGGTTCGGTCCCGGCGGTATCCTGCTCGTCGCGCCCTGTCCGGCCCCGCCTTTTGTGCCGCGCGGCGATACGCCCCAGCCAGACAACCAGCCCGCCGCTAAAGAAGCCGATGACGAACGCAGCCATGACCGCGCCGTACACCGGAACCTCCACGCTGTACGGCGCCGGCCATAATGCCAGTTCGGTGACCTGATCGTTGCTCAACGCAAAAGACACCGCAATGGCGGCCAATGCCAGTACGAATGCCCAGTTGAGAAGCTTCATGGAAGAAAACCGACCTCAGCTGTTATTGATAAGTTCGCGTAACTGTTTACCCGTCTTGAAGAACGGCACCGTCTTGGAAACGACTTCAACGGCCTCCCCGGTGCGGGGGTTCCGTCCAACGCGCGAGTCCCGGGACTTTATGGAAAATGCCCCGAAACCGCGAAGTTCAACCCGGTCACCACGGGATAATGCAGCGGAAATCTCCTCGAAAATCGTCGAGACGATCCGTTCGACATCCCGTTGATACAAATGCGGGTTGAGCTCGGCGATGCGCGCAATCAACTCTGACTTAGTCATCGCAGCGAATTCCTTTTTCGGTATGCCGGCAACTTATTGAGGCGGGCCGGTTCTGGATTGTTTCCCTGTTCACGATAGACCGGCGCTTTTCCTCTCTGGTCTAAGGGATAGAGCGTGCCAAAGCCCGGCCTGTACGTCAAGCGATAGTCCCAGTGAAATCAATGGTTTTGTCGTTTTGTAAACAAGAAGGGGAAAACCGGCCCGATCCAAAAGTCGATCGTACGGTTTTCCCCTTGATCCCGTTCAGCTTTCCGATGACCCTGCTGCTCAGGCCTTGTCGCCCTTATCGGCGGCATCGTCGTCGCTATCGGATGCATCCTCCGCGACGGATTCACGCCGCGACTGCAACGCCGCCCCAAGAATATCGCCCAGCGATGCGCCGGAATCGGAGCTGCCGTATTCCTGCATGGCCTTCTTTTCTTCCTGGATTTCACGCGCCTTGACCGAAAGGCTCAGCTTGCGGCCCGAAGCGTCGATTGACGTAACCCGCGCGTCGATCTTGTCGCCGACGGCAAATCGGTCGGGGCGCTGCTCCGAACGGTCGCGGGACAGGTCCGACCGGCGGATGAAGCCCTGCAGAACATCGTTGACGGTCACTTCGATCCCGTTTTCCTGGATCGCGGAGACCGTACAGGTCACGATGCTGCCTTTCTTCACATCTGCGGCGCTGCCGGCAATCGGGTCGTCGGTCAGTTGCTTGATGCCGAGGCTGATACGTTCCTTGGTGACATCGACTTCGAGGATCTTCGCCTTGACGATGTCGCCCTTCTCGTACTTCTTGATGGCCTCTTCGCCCGGTAGTTGCCAGTCGATATCCGACAGATGGACCATGCCGTCGATATCGTCCGCAAGGCCGATAAAAATACCGAATTCGGTAATATTCTTGACCTCGCCTTCGATGATGCTGTCGGTCGGGAAGCGTTCCTGGAAATCCTCCCAGGGATTCGCCATGGTCTGCTTGAGGCCGAGGCTGATGCGACGCTTGTTGGAGTCGACATCGAGAACCATCACGTCGACCGCCTGGCTTGTGGAGACGATCTTGCCCGGATGCACGTTCTTCTTGGTCCAGCTCATTTCGGAGACATGGACCAGGCCTTCCACACCGGGTTCCAGTTCCACGAACGCGCCGTAATCGGTAATATTCGTGATCCGGCCGGTAAAGCGGGTGCCGATGGGATACTTGTCCGCCACGCCATCCCAGGGATCGGCCTCCAGCTGTTTCATGCCAAGGCTGATGCGCTGGGTTTCCGAATTGAAGCGGATGACCTGGACCTTGACGGTCTGGCCGATCTGCAGCGCTTCGGACGGATGATTGATCCGTCGCCACGCAATGTCGGTAACGTGCAGCAGGCCGTCGACGCCGCCCAGGTCGACGAACGCGCCGTAATCGGTGATATTCTTGACAACGCCTTCCAGGACCTGACCCTCTTTCAGGTTGGCGATCAGTTCGGAGCGCTGCTCGGCGCGGCTTTCCTCCAGAACGGCGCGCCGGGAGACGACGATATTGCCGCGTCCGCGATCCATTTTCAGAATCTGGAACGGCTGCGGGTTGCCCATGAGGGGCGTGATATCGCGAACCGGACGAATATCGACCTGACTGCCCGGCAGGAAGGCCACAGCGCCGGAGAGATCGACGGTAAAGCCGCCCTTGACCCGGCCGAATATCGTGCCCGTGACCCGTTCGGTGGACTCGAACGCCTGCTCGAGCAGGCCCCAGGCTTCCTCACGCCGCGCTTTTTCGCGGGACAGAACGGCTTCGCCGTTGCGGTTTTCCATCCGTTCGAGGTAGACGTCGACGACATCGCCGACCCGGATTTCCTCGCCGATCCCGGCGCCGGTGAACTCGCGCAGGGCAATGCGTCCCTCCGACTTCAGGCCGGCGTCGATCAGGGCGAAATCGTTTTCGATGGCGATGATAGTGCCCTTGACGACGGAGCCTTCGAGGCCGCTCGAATCCCCCAGCGTTTCATTCAGCAGATCGGCAAAACTTTCTTTGGCAACTTCGGCTGTTTCAGGAGCCATGGTTAAATCGTATCCTTTCCAACGTTCATTTTATTCCGGCCAACCGGTTGTATCCGGCGGTCTTTTACCAATTGATCGATCGATACCGCGCATGTTCATGCGCCGTGATTTCACATGCGGAAGCAGGGTTTCAACGTGTCCGGGAACGGACGATATTGATCGCCGTATCGAAAGCCTCATCCGCATCCATCGTTGTCGTATCGACTATGACGGCGTCGTCTGCTGCCTTCATCGGTGCCGTTGACCGGCTTCGATCGCGCGTGTCCCGGTCCGCCAACGCTTGTAAAACGCGCGCATATATACTTGCCTCACCCCTGTCAAGCAACTCCTTATGTCGGCGTTCGGCGCGGGTTTCCACATCGGCGGTCACGAAAAGCTTCACATCCGCGTCGGGGCAGACCACCGTTCCGATATCCCGGCCGTCCAGTACAGCGCCGGGCGGCCGGGCGGCGAAATCCCGCTGAAACGCCATCAGCGCGTCGCGGACGGCGGGCATCACGGCCACTTTCGACGCCGCATCGGCCGCGTCGTCCCCGGCCAGCGCCGGGTCGGACAGGTCGGATGAATCGAGCGCGCGGGCCGCCGCGAGGGCGGCTTCGGGATCGGCGGGGTCGCCGCCCGCGGCCAGCACACGATATCCCACCGCCCTGTATATCTTGCCCGTATCCAGATAAGCCAGGCCCAGTTCATCGGCGAGGCGGCGCGCGAGCGTCCCCTTGCCGGACGCGGCGGGGCCGTCGACGGCAACGATCATGCGGCGCTTCCCGGCCGGATATCGGCGCCCAGTCCGTTCATCAGGTCGACAAAGCCGGGAAAGCTCGTATTGATCGGCCCGGCGTCATCCACCATGACCGGTTCCCGCGTCGCCATGCCGAGCACCAGGAAGCTCATGGCGATCCGGTGATCCAGCGCGGTGGCCACGGCGCCGCCGCCGGGTGGCGTGCCGGCGCAGCCATGCACGGTCAGGTTGTCCGGTCCCGCCGTCACGCGGACGCCGCAGGCGGTCAGCCCCCTGTCGATGGCATCCAGCCGGTCGCTTTCCTTGACCCGCAATTCGCCGACTCCCAGCATGACCGTATCGCCACCGGCAACGGCGGCGGCGGCGGCCAGCACCGGGTATTCGTCGATCATCGACGGCGCGCGTTCGGCCGGCACGGTCACGCCGCGCAGCCGGCTGGAACGGACCGTCATGTCGGCGACGGGTTCGCCCGCCTCGGTGCGTTCGTTGCGCAGCGTGATGTCGGCGCCCATTTCCAGCAGGGTGGTAAACAGCCCGGTGCGTTTCGGGTTCATGCCGATACCGGTCAGGGTGATTTCGGAATCCGGGACAATGGCGGCGGCAATGGCGGCAAAGGCGGCGGAACTGGGGTCGCCCGGCACGACGACCGGCCGGCCGCTCAGTTCCGGCTGGCCGGTAACACTGATATGGGCGGCGTTTTCCGCGTCATGGACGATGTCGATTTGCGCGCCGAAATGAATCAGCATCAGTTCGGTATGGTCGCGGGTCGGTTGCGGTTCGATGACCGTGGTCCGGCCGGGCGCGTTCAGCCCCGCCAGCAGGATGGCGGATTTCACCTGCGCCGACGCGACCGGCAGGCGGTAGGTGATCGGCATGGGGTCGCGGGCGCCAACGATGGCCAGCGGCATGCGGCCCCCTTCGCGGCAGACGAATGTCGCGCCGAATTCGCGCAGCGGATCGACGACGCGGTTCATCGGCCGGCCGCGCAACGACGCGTCGCCGGTCATGAAACTGGTGATGGGATGTCCCGCCAGGATTCCCATCAGCAGCCGCGCGGCGGTTCCCGAATTGCCGAGGTCGATGACGCTGTCGGGTTCCCGCAACCCGCCGATCCCGACGCCGGACACGCGCCATACGCCGTTTTTATCCCGCTCCACCGTCGCGCCGAGCGACCGCATCGCGGCGGCGGTATTCAGCACGTCCTCGCCTTCGAGCAGGCCGGTGATTGTCGTCTCGCCGACCGCCAGCCCGCCCAGCATGAGCGCACGGTGCGAAATGGACTTGTCGCCGGGTACGGATACGGCGCCGCGCAGGGGCCTTGCGGCATGGGATCGCAGGGAAGACAAGTGAACGGCCTCGCGGATTGGTGAAACCGCCCCCGGCGGGGGCGGACCTTCTCTAACATGTTTAATCCGCCGCACGGTAGAATTCTCGCGCAGTTTTTTTTCACGATACGGCCCTTGGGACAGGCGTTTTGTTTTGACAGGGAGGCGCGAACGTGGCAATTCGGCGAAAATTCCGGAAATACAATTTAAGGAGCGGATTTTGGTCAAGCCGGAATGGGGTGCGAAACACCTCTGCGAAAACTGCGGCGCGAAGTATTACGACATGCTGCGCGACCCGATCACCTGCCCGAAATGTGATACAATAGTTTCCGCGCCGTCGCGGTCGCGGCGCGGCAAGGCCGCGGCCGTAAAGGAAGAAGCGCCGAAAGCGCCCGTCAAGAAGCCGATTGTGGACGAACTCGACGATGATGTGGACGATCTTCTCGTCGACGACGATGACGACGATGCGGATGACGATTCCCTGCTGGACGACGACGAAGACGATGACGAGTACAGCACGGACGATATTCCCCTTGTCGTAGGCGGTGACGACGACGACAAGGACATCTGATCCCGTTGAGCACGGGGTTGACCCGGCGCTGCACAAATCCCTTGCATCGCCGGGGTTTCTTTCTGTAAGGGTTTCGCCTCGCGCCGCCGCCCAAGGGCGCGCGACAGATGTTACCGTGGGGCCGTAGCTCAGTTGGGAGAGCGCTTGAATGGCATTCAAGAGGTCAGGGGTTCGATTCCCCTCGGCTCCACCAGTTCCTTACGGCGATTCCGGTCCATTCCGGCGCGCTTCAAATAACGCCGTATTTACCGCGGCTTAACCGCCCGCGCGCGCACCGTTACGGTCGCCGGAGACGCCACCCCGCGCCAATTGGCCGGTATTCGCGGGCGCGTCTCCCGCGGCCGTTTTCGCGGTCATTCCGTTGGGACAGGGAACCTTCCAGGGGATCACCGGAGGCGCAGCAATTCCCGTTGCGCGCGCCATGACGCGGGCAGGTTCAGGCGCTTGAGGGCTGACAGGGTAAGGCGGGTTTCGTCGGTGCGCCCGTCGACGATCGCCTGGACGATATCGGGTGCGAGGAAGGCCAGCGGCAGGGTGCGGCTGACATGGCTGCGATCGACGTTGTGCCGTGCGGCCAGTTCGAGCACCGATGCGGCATCTCCGGTGCGCAGCGCGTCGAACCAGTGCCTGGCGGACGCGATGGCGGCAACGATATTTGCATCGGGTGATCCCGATGCGGTGTCGCCGCCGGTGACCAATCGGGTTTCAGCGCCGCGACGCTTCAGCGCGATGGATGCCACGATGGCGATGTCGGCGCTTGGGTCGCGATCCATATCGGAAAGGTTCAGCGCCTCGTATAACCGGATTCGATCCAGGACGATGCGGATGGTCGCCGGGGCAAGGTCGACGCGCGCGACGACGGGAGCGATGGATGCCGGGACGTCTCCGTCGCGTTTCCACTCGGCGGCGAGCGATCGCGCCGCCGCCGCGAGCGCACTGCGCTCGGCGATGCGGGCATCCGGCGGCAGCAGGAATGTTTCCGATTCGCGGCTATTCTCGAGCCACCGGGTTACAATACTCCCGATCGCCTGTTCCAGCTCCTTCGTAGGCAGGCGCCAGCCGGCAGGGTCGGCGCTGCCCGGCGCGGTCAGCAGCCGACCGGAGACGTAGTAGTGGTAGCGCCGACCCTTCTTGCTGGCGTGATGCGGTCGCAGGGCATCGCCGGTTTCGTCGAAGACGCGGCCCGCGAAGGCGTGGCGGCTTTCCCCATTCCGCGTCGACCGCCGGCTGACGGCGCTTGCCGCAAGCCGCGCCTGTACCCGGTCCCAGACCGCGCAGTCGACGATCGCGGCGTGCTGCCCCGCATGATTCTGCCCCTTGTGGGGGACGAGTCCCGCATAGAGCGGGTTCGACAGCAGCTTGTAGAGGTGCCCGCGGGTGAACGGCAAGTCGCCTGTGGCGCGCCCGTTGTTCGGCCTGCGGGGCTTGGTGCGCAGGCCGATACGATCCGCCTCGGCCTTCACCAGCCGGACGTTGCCGAGCTCGAGATACAGGGCGAACAGGCGCCGCACCGTTTCGGCTTCGGCCTGGTTCACGACCAGCTTCTTTTCCGCGCAGTCATAGCCCAGCGGCGGCAGCCCGCCCATCCACATGCCCTTCTTCTTGGAGGCGGCGATCTTGTCGCGGATGCGCTCCGCGGTCACCTCGCGTTCGAACTGGGCGAAGGACAGCAGCACATTGAGGGTCAACCGCCCCATCGACGTGGTGGTATTGAACGATTGGGTCACCGACACGAACGAGACCCGATGCGCATCGAAGATGTCGACCAGCCGGGCGAAGTCGGACAGCGCCCGGGTCAGCCGGTCGACCTTGTAGACGACGACCACATCGATGGTGCCGGCCTCGATGTCGCCCAGCAGCGCCCGGAGCCCCGGCCGGTCCATGGTGCCGCCGGAGAAGCCGCCATCGTCGTACCGCGCCGCGAATCCGATCCACCCTTCGCCCGCCTGGCTCCGAATATACGCGTCGCAGGCCTCGCGCTGGGCATCGAGGCTGTTGAAGTCCTGTTCCAGCCCTTCATCGGAGGATTTGCGGGTATAGATGGCGCAGCGCAGCCTGCGCGCCCGGGGTATCCGGTTCGCATCCAGATTCATGCCCCGGTATTCCGCAGGCCGAAGAACCGGGGTCCGGACCAGCGCGCGCCGGTGATGGCGCGGGCGATGGCGGAGAGTGACGAACAGGGCGTCCCGTTCCAGAGGAGCCCGTCGGCGGTGACATCGACGATATGGGTGCGGCCGTTCCATTCGCGCATCAGCCGCATCCCCGGCTTCAGCGCCACGCCGGGATTCGGCGCCGGACCGGAGTTCGGGACGCCGGCCGCGATGCGGCGCAGCCGGCGATCCGTTGCCGGATCGAGATCGCCTAGGACGTCCGCCTGGACACGGTAGGCGAGGGCCAGCAGTAGGAGCCGTCGGCTCAGCCCCTTCGGCGGCGCCGCGCCGGACAGCGCCCGCCATCGCGCGGCCAGTTCTGGATGCGGAAGATCGGACAGGCGGGCGACCGCCTGTTCCGGATCCTGCCTGGCGGCGCGAGAGTTGCGGGCCATGGTTCAGCGTCCCGTATCCGGACTATCCATCGCGATGCGATAGACCCGGCCGCGATCGGCAAGTTTTTCCGACGATACGATCAGGCCGAGTTTTTTCTTGAGCGTGCCGCTGATGGTGCCGCGGACCGAATGCGCCTGCCAGCCGGTTGCCGCGACGACCTCGGCGATCGTGGCACCGGACGGCCGCGTCAGGAGGTCGACCAGCAGCGCCTGTTTCGTCCCCGCGCGAACCGCGCCGGGGGCCTCGGTCGTCTCGCCGGGGATTTTGGTTTCGGGATTGGAGTCGTCGCACCGTTCCGCCGGATTGATGCCGATGGCCGTCAGGCCGGCGTCCGTTACAACCAGCGCCCATCGGGTGCCGTCGTCCGCCTCGTGCCATACAGTGTCGTCCGGCCCGGCGGGTTGTTCCGCGATCAGGCCGCTCTTGATCATGCTGCGGAGGCTGATCGTCGCGGCCCCCTTGTTGGCCGTCAGGGTTGCGGGCAGGGGCAGAACGGCGCCGTCGTCGCTTTGCGCGGCGGCGTTCAGGATAACGGATTGGGTATCAGTAAGCTTGGGCATGATGGCCTCCTTCGGTTGCGGGCGCCGCGTGGATCATCGGTCCCGCGAAGGCGGGGAAACGGCGCTTCCCACTGCCCGAAGCCCCGCCGGGTAGCCGGGCGGGGCGCGCGGGCCGGAGGCTGCCCGCGTTTCTGCTGCCGGCATGAATGCTTGCCATGCCGGCGAAGTCCAGTCGAGTTTTGCCGACACTGACGATTCCCGGTATGGGTGCTGGTCGATTCGATTCGGATTGGTTGAGGGAAGGTTGTCGGGAACGTCCGGGGGCGGTCCGATTCCGACATGGTGATCACCGAAGGCCTCCACCGGATCGAAAAAGGGGGAAGCGCGACGCGTAATCAGGGGGCGAATCGATTCATTTCTTCACTAACGGCTCTGGCGATGCTGCCGGAAAAGTAGCGTTTCAGCGGCACACCGATCCGCACCGCGACGCTCGCGACCTTGACCTGCTGGAATTTGGTGATCCGAACGCGGAGCCGATGCTGGCGACGTTTGGGGAGATACTGGCGCAGTATGCCGGCGATGGCGTCGAATACGATACTGACGTACTTAGGGTCGACCGCATTCGCTAGGAGCTGGAGTATGGCGGACTCAGGCTAAGGACGATGACTGCGATCAGCGGTGCCCGGTTCCGCCTGATGAATTCCTGATACCCCACGCCGCCTCAGCCGCGAGTTTGAACCATGAAGCTCTTCTGATCGATGGAGATATCGACAAGGCCTTAAACAAGAATGAGGGAAGGAATGGCACGATCACCCTCGTCGCTGATTGTTGTCTGCGAAACACATAACTATAGTGAAAAGTGAAATTCTACTACTGGTTCTATTAAGCCACGAAGAGGGGTCGGAGGAGGGGGCATGCGTACCGAGATTAAGCATATGCGGGAGGCGCTGGCCTCCTACATCGAGGCGACCTATCACCTTTCGAATCCCAAGGTGGTTAACCTCCGTCGGCAGATCTTGATGAAGGGCGGCATCGCCCAGACGCCGTATATAGAGAGTACGCCCGCCTATGTAGGAGACCGCAAGTTTGCGACCCTTGACCTGGATCAGCAGGTCTGCGATTTCCTGACTAGCATGGCCTCAAAGGAGTCTGATGAACTCCTTTTCGACCCGCCATATGAACATCAGGCACAATCGCTTGAAAAGACGATGGCCGCTAACGCAGGCGGCACCGGGATTGTTGTCACCACTGGCACGGGGTCCGGCAAGACCGAGAGCTTCTTGCTGCCTGTGCTGGCGCGGCTTGCCGATGAGGCGATTTACAGGGCCGATCATTTTTCGACCCGCGCCGTGCGCGCGCTGCTCCTTTACCCGATGAATGCGCTCGTCAACGACCAGCTAGGTCGGTTGCGCACGCTGTTCGGTTCAAGCGCGGCACGAAAATGGTTCACCGCCGCAGGCAAGCGCCCAGCAAAGTTTGGCCGTTATACCGGCCGCACTCTTTATCCTGGTATCCGCGACGGTGATCGTGACCAGAAGCGCCTCAAGACGCTTGAATATTATCTAAAGATCGAGGACGGCGCACGCGCTGGCAACGCCAAGGATCAAGCGCTTGTCAATATCCTCAAGGAAAAAGGGCGCTGGCCAGCCAAGCCCGACAGCTTCGTCGGCGCGTTCGATGGCCTTCGCAAATGGTACGGCAAGTCTGGCGAACACTGGGAGACTAGGAAAGGAGATCCCTTGCGCGCCAATGAGCGACCCGAGGATCCCGAACTGCTTACGCGTCACGAGATTCAGGGCGCGTGTCCTGACCTCCTCGTTACCAACTATTCGATGCTCGAGTATATGCTTTTGCGCCCGATCGAGAGGCAGATTTTCGCTGAGACGCGTGCTTATTTCGAAGCGCATCCGGACGAGAAATTCTTTCTTATTCTTGACGAGGCGCATCTCTATCGCGGCGCCAATGGCACGGAAGTCGCCTATCTGATCAGGCGCTTGCTCGATCGGCTGGGTCTGCCACCGTCCCGCGTCGTATTTATCGCGACAAGCGCCTCGTTCTCTGATGGAGATTCCGCCGCCGAGTTTGTCGCTGGTCTTTCCGGACTTGCGAAAGAGCGCATTCAGACACTTCAGGGTGACAAGCGATCGTTCGCGCCGGCGGGGGACGGGTCGACCAACCTTGCCGCGGCGCTCGCCTCCGTCCCGCTGGCCTTGCTCCAATCCTCGGCTCCCACTGATCGTTCGCAAGTCGTGGCCCCGCTCGCCGCTCATGCCAAGGCATCGAGCGCACGCCCCGTAACCCTGACGCGCAAGGACAGCGGTTCCGCCAATATCATCGTTACCGTCCACGGTCGCGATGCGTCCGGCGCCGAAGTCGAAGAGCAAGTGGTCGTGCCGGGTGGCGCGACAGTTACGACCGCGAGACTATTCCTCATCGTCGATGATATCCGCACCGATTCGGGCAGCGTCGCGTTCGCGCGCGCCTACGCTCTCGGCACTGCTACATCTGGGAAGTGTGACTGGGATGAGGACGACCTGCCTGCTGCGCTTGCAGCAATTCTGGATGGTTCGAACGTGTTGGGGCGTCTTCGCAACATTACGTCAGGCGCTTCGTCGCCCAAAGATCCCGTCGAATCTCGGGGAGCAGCTTGGGCGTTCACCGCACTACCCAAGGCGCTCTTCCCCTCGGTCCAGCCCGATACGGCGGCCTCGGCAGTTGACGCCTTGCTAGAACTCGCCTCGCTCGCCAAAGCTGCGCCGGGAACCGCCCCGCTGCTACCGGCCCGCGTCCATATGCTGTTTCGGGGTCTGCCAGGTCTCTGGGCTTGCGCCAATCCGGGATGTGACCAGATATCCGCGGAAGAACGTGGCGGGCCCACCGGCGCTCTCTATGCCGAGGCGCGCCAGAATTGCGGCTGTGGCTCCCAAGTTTACGAGCTGCATAGTTGCCGAGATTGCGGGCTCTCAGTTGCATGCGCCAACGTTGGCGCTCCGACTGGAGTCGAGCACCTCTGGCAAGATAATGGTCGCGCTTATGCCGGCGACACCGGCGTCCTCCAACCTATCCATGTCTGTCTCGAGGATCCGCTTCCGGAAAAGTCCGGCGTCGTCCGCCCGGTCTATCTGGATCTGAGTTCCGGGCGCATCGATGGAAGCGGCACCTTCAACCGCGAAGTCTGGCTGCCGCCAATCACCAGCGCGACTCTATTCGAGAACTGCCCACGGTGCGGGGCAGCGTGCGGCGATACCGCAATGGGCGGCATTTCGGACCTGCAGACCAAGGGCGAGCAGCCCTTCAAGGAACTAATTACCGTTCAAGTGCTCGAACAACCTCCCCGCCCTGAAAGTCACACGCCGCTTCAAGGCCGAAAGGCGCTGGTTTTCTCCGATGGTCGCCAGACTGCATCGCGGCTTGCGGGCGACATGAAGACCTTCTCCTTCCGCGATAGCCTACGCCCGCTGTTGCTGGTCGGCATGGCCGCCCTTCGCCATCCGACCTATAAGCCTTCGCTCAACGATGCGCCGCTCGCAGTGGCACTCGGCGCCACCAAATTCGGCGTGCGGCTGCGACCGCTTGGCGACGTTGACGGCGTCATGGACCGCGTCGGCCAGATGGCCGCTGGGCTCATCAAGAATGACGATGCTGAGAATGATGACTTTCGCGGCCTCACCGCCCAAACCTCGGACGCCGCGCCGCTATCGGTGTTCCAGAGCATCTATGCAGTTCTTCAGGACGATCATACCGGCCTGTTTCCGCTCGCGCTCGCTGTGTTGCGCCCCAAGCTCACCAAGTCCGAGCAGCAGAAATTGGCCGACGAACTCAAACTGCCCAAAGTCGAGGGTATGACTCCTGACGATGTCAAAGGCTCGCTCATCGAACTATGGTTGTGGCAGGCGATGCGCAAGCACGCGATCAAGCTCCAGGCGACGCCGGCCAATATCGACTCGGCCAAGGGCTCATCGGGCATTCGGCTATGGAACGGCAAGTTCAGCCGGGTCATCACCAAGGCACTCGCGGAGCGCGGACTCAATACCTGGGTGAAGGGTGACTTCCTGACCGATTGCGCGCCCGTGCTGCGCGCCGTCTTCAGTCCTGGTGAGCAAGGTGACTTTCATGTCTCGGCAAGCCGCGTCATGCTCGACCCGGGCGACAGCGTTGAGTGGCTCCGCTGCGAGCGTTGCACCAAGGTCTCACCAAGCAACACGTTGCTTGGGCGCGTATGCGGATATTGCGGGGGAAGCGCCAAGCCGATCGACCCAGCGCATGACTTCGTCTTCCGAAGCCGTAAGGCCTTTTACCGGCGCCTGTGGGAGCGGCTAAACGATCCCGATGACACCTACACGCCACATCAACTGATCGCCGAAGAGCACTCGGCTGCACTCAATGATAGCGGGCTCGCCAACGCGATGTCGCGCAACGAAGCTTATGAACTGCGCTTCCAAGACATTCCGATCGATCAGGATGGCCGCGTCGGCTCGCCGATCGACATTTTGAGTTGTACAACGACTATGGAGGTCGGCATCGATATAGGAGGTCTCACCGCGGTCGCCTTGCGAAACGTGCCGCCGGGACGCGCCAACTATCAGCAGCGTGCCGGTCGCGCTGGCCGTCGCGGCGCCGGGCTATCGACCGTCGTGATGTTCTGCGGTGCCGACAGCCACGACCAGAGTTTCTTTCGCGAGCCAGCGCCGATTGTCGCCGGGCCCGCACCTGATCCCATCCTCAATCTCAACAACCCCGTCATCGCACGGCGCCAGGCGCTCGCTTATCTAATCGGACGCTTCCAGCAGGAGCGCATTGACACCGTCGGAGGAAGCGCGGACGTCTTTTCTTCGTTGGGTACCGTCGCCGATTTCATGAACGGCGCCGGTGACGTCTTCTCGTTCGCTGGCTTCAAGCAGTGGATTGCAGAGGGTCGCGAGGCGCTTCGGTTAGATCTCGAGCGGATGTTCACCGTTCATTGCCCAGCGCTTGATGCCGATGAATTGCTCAATGGTTTTCCAGGCTCGCTCCAACACACGCTGGCGCAGCCCCCCGAAGTTGCGTCAGTGCCGCAGCCCGCCAAATCCGCGGATGCCGATGACGACATGGAGGACGAGGTGATGGAGGATGCGGACGACGAGGAGCATGGTGTAATCGACAATGGCAAACTGCTCGATCGCCTGTTTGATGTAGGCCTTCTGCCCAAATATGCGTTCCCGACCGACGTTGCGACCTTCAGCGTCTTCGAGAGCGACACCGACCCTTGGAGACCGAAGCGGCGCTACTCCCCCCAACTCGGCCTGAACGCGGCGCTCAGCCAATATGCGCCGGGCCACGAAGTCTATGTCGACAGTCAGCGCTACATCTCGCTTGGCCTTTATTCCGAGCATGAAGATGATCGCTATGAGGCTTATCGGAACCGCCGGCTCTATTACCAATGTCAGATTTGCAACTATGCTGATCTCAAGGACTTAGCCGAGGGTTACGTCGACGAAACCCGCGATTGTCCGGCTTGCGCGACCCGCGGCGCCCTAGGACCTGCCCGCCGCTGGGTCCGCCCAACCGGCTTCTCGCACCCTCCGACTATCACAGCGCTTCCGCCCGATTTCGACGCCGGCACCCGGCTTCGCCCGACGCGCGCCACGCTCGATTCGCTGCAATTTTCGTCCGAAGCGCGGATTGGCGGCAAAGCCTGGCCGATCGGCACCGGCTGGGAGGGATGGGGCGACAACAAGACCCTCGTCGTCACCAATCGCGGGACACTGAGCGCGACCGACTACGGCTTCAACTATTGCAACAAATGCGGACGCATTGAGCCCGCGGACTTCGACCCTGCGCTGCGCCGGTTGCGTAGCGGGCAGTCGCATCCACGGCCGCGTCCCAACCGGTCCAACGAAAGCGTCGAGTGCGACGGCAACCCGGCCAAGATCGTGATCGGTAACGAGTTCAAGACCGATGTCGCCGTGTTCCGACTCGCCCTGCCGTCGGACTGGAGTCTCGATCCTGATCGGCCGTCGACCACGATCGCTGCGCGTTCCGCGGTCGAGGCCCTTCGCCGCGCCGCGTGCAGGCTGGAAGACCTCGAGCCAAACGATATCGACGGCGACTTCCGTTTCGCGCCGGGCGACGGCACATGCCAATATATCGATCTCTATCTTTATGATCAGGCCGCAGGGGGCGCCGGATTCGTCAAGGCGGCGGCGCGCGATCCACAACGCCTCGTCGACGACGCGCTTGAACTGCTGGACAGTTGCGACTGCGACGACAGTTGCTACCAGTGCCTGAGATCCTACAAGAACCGGTATGAGCATGAACTGTTTGATCGGCGGATCGGGGCCGACCTACTGCGCGCCGCCTTCAAGGGCGTGCAGCTCTCAATCGACCCGACCCGTGAAGATCTCGCGCTCGATCGTCTCGAAGCCGACCTGACCGAAAGCGGTGCCACGGTCGCGCGCGCCGACGGCGGGCTGATCAAGGACAATGGCGAGGTGATCTGCCTCGCCCATCCCTTCGTTGAGAATTGCCCCGGTTCGGCGCGAGGTGCAGCACTTGCCGATGGCAAGGACGCGGTTGCGGTCGACATCCTACTCGTGCTTCGCGCCCTACCAATTGCGTCTAGCGAAGCCCTCTCGGTCCCCAATGTCGATCTCAATGCCGGACTCAAACCCGACTCCGATGGCGTCCCGGAATTAAGTGCGGCGGCCGTTGGGGCGGGCAACCTTGCACCGGCCGCAACGGCTTCGCGCTTTGCCGTCAGCGATGCCGAAGAGGGCGACATTCTGTTCCGGCTCACCGCCAATGTGCTTAGCGGCAAGAAGGGTGACGGCAGTGCGCCCGTGCCCAAAGGGACGATGTGTCTATTCCGGCCGCATGATGGCGGTGCTGATCAGGCCACTGAGACCACCGATGTTTTCTTGCTCCGCCGGACCGATGGGAAGGTGTTCGGCGCAACCGGTGAGGCTTGGACAGTAGGGCTGCTCCAGTCCGTAACTGGCGGTGGCATCCGCGTCCGCTACCGGCCAGCATCCCATTTCATGGAGTGCGCCAGCGAGTTGGTGCAGCCGGCGAAGCAGGTGGTGCCGGTCGCCCTGTTCGTGAAGGCAGTCTCCTGATGGCCCAATTCATCCCGATGATTGACCCCGAGACGATGGAATTCGGATCAGAGGCCGACGTTGCGCGCTCAATGTTGAAGCAACTCGGGCCCAGCTATTTGATCATGCATTCGCTACCTTGGGTGTTTCCGGCCCGCGACGATATTGACGCGCCGACCCGTGAAGGCGAAGCCGATTTCCTTATTCTCCATCGTCAACATGGTTTGCTTATCCTCGAGGTCAAGGGTGGCGAGATCGGGTTGAAGGGTCGAATCTGGGTGCGCTGGGTCAAGTCCGTACCCAAGGAAATTAAGGACCCGGTGAAACAGGCACGCCGCAGTCTCTGGGCGCTCAAAAAGCGAATCACGTTGATTTGCGGAAAACCGGTTGCGGACCGCACCGTCATCTCGGTGGGGATCGCCTTTCCGCATTGCCTCTACAAGGATCATCCACCGAGCGACCTTCCGCCTGAGGCCATTCTCACAATGGATGACCTTCCAGACGTAGAGCCCGCGATCCTGCGGGCCTACAAAGCCGGTGGTGGCGGGAGATATGAGCTCTCGGTGCTGGAGTTCGATGCGGTGCGCCGCGCGCTTGCGCCCGAATTCCAAGTCTATGAGCCGCTGCGCGTCAGCGTCGATGCCGCCGCCGAAACCCTGGCTCGGCTCACTCGGCAGCAACTGCAGGTGTTGCGCGGTTTTGACGGCAATCCGCGTGCTATCATTGAAGGGGTGGCGGGCTCGGGCAAAACTCTACTCGCAATGCAGCGCGCGCGCTCCTTTGCTGCCGCGCATAAGGCTGTGCTCTTCACCTGCTTCAACGCAGAACTCGCCAAATGGATTCGCGAGGAGATGGACGCCGATTTAGCGGAAAATGGTGGCAAGATCACCGTTCAGAACTTCCATCGGCTTGCGTCCGACCTCTGCAGGGCGGCGGACGTTGACTTTACCGTCAACCAGCAGGATGCGGCGCGCTGGTGGGATGAAAAGGCGCCCGACCTTCTCGCTGAGGCAGCGCTCGATCTCTACGGGGGCACACCACCCTTCGACGCGATGGTCGTTGACGAAGCACAAGATTTCTCACCTTCCTGGTGGGATGCGCTTGAATACCTATGCGATCGAGAGGGCTCGGTCTGGGCATTTCTCGACAAGGCGCAGAGTCTGCGCCGCGATCCGGTCGATCCGCCACTTGCTGGAGCGTTTCGCGTCTCACTTGACGTGAATTGCCGGAACACGCGCCGGATCGTCGCCTGCGCCAACGTTGCGACCGAAGTCGAGAGCGAGCCGTTCGAACTCGCCCCGCTTGGTAGGCCACCCAAACTGATCGTCCCCCAGACGCCGACCACGATCAGCGGACTCGTCCAGCAAGAGATCCGCGCGCTTCTCAGGGAACATCGTCTTGAACCCCGACAGATCGCGATCATTGGGCCGGCGAGCAAGGCCAAGGGGCCCCTTGCCAGCGTCACGTCGATCGACGGCATTGCTTTGCTGGATGATGCATCGCTCTGGCGTGAGGGTAAGGGGGTGCTGTTCAGCACCGCCCGCAGTTTCAAGGGACTCGAGGCGGACGTCGTCATTCTTTGCGATTTTTCTGGGCTCGGCGGCCTCTTTACGGTGAGCGACCTCTACGTAGCGCTGACCCGCGCTCGCTCGCATCTGATTATCGTCGCGCATGATCGCGCAGCCAAGGAGAGTCTCGATGCTGCATTGGCTGCTGCAATCGCAACCGGTGCGGACGAATGAGTGCGGGGGAAGCCTGGGCGCAGGCGATCGTCTTTAGCACTGACGACGGTGGCGGCCCTACGCTTGAGACCGTCGTCACTCATATTCGCGACGCGGTGTTCGAGAGCGGCTTTATAAGTCGCGGTCGAATCTCTAGCGGACTGAAAGAAGCGTATCGTCCGCTTGGATTGGATGATGCGCTAATTCGCGAACGCATCGAGGCGGCGCTCAATCTGTTGCTCCTGAGCGGCGATCTCGATGAATATACGACTAGTGCGGGGCGCAGCTATGCCGGAACGCTACCCCGGCTGGTTTATTGGGGCGGCGAAACCAAGACGCTGCTTGGCGCGAGCATGTCTGGGACTGGCGTTGTCCGACACCTGGCGCCGGACACGCCAAGGAGCGAAGCGGCTGCGCCGATCCCATTGTCGGACGAACTGGGCCGACCGGAGTGGCGCAATGCACTGGTCGAATTGGGCGGTGCCGATGTGCCCGAGGGCGATGCCCGAAACCTATTCGCCTTCTCGCAAGCCCTTGCAGAAAGTGGGGAGCGCTATTCGCTTGACGAGCCAACTGCCGTTGCCGTCGTCGGTGGCCGGGGCGAGTTTTTTGGTCGCGCCGATCCTTCGCCGTCCGGGCGCTGGCGGCGCGTCGACGCTGATGGTTTCTTCCCCGCCGCGGTCCGCACCGGCTACTCGTACAAAAATGTTGTGCTTCATGTCGCCGGCAAGGACACAACGCTATGGCAACCGCCTTCGCGCGATATCTGGCGCTGGATCGTGGCCGGGCAAACCTTGGCACTCGGCGACCCCGTGCTGCGCTACGATCTAGCGAGCGAGATCCTCGACTTCCTGACACCGCCGCCACGCCAAGCCGAGCGAGCAGCGTTCATCACGGGAACCCAGCAAGCGGCATGGTCCTGGAAACTCGGGCCGAGCGCGTACGCGGTGATGGCTGCGCTCATGGGGTCTCCGTGACAGGAGCTCTTGGCACCAACCAGAAGAATTTTGGTGCCTTGAGTTTTGCAGCAGCACCAAGCGATTGTTCGATTCCTTGGAGACGGCCTGCGCGCGCTTGCCAAGCGCATTCTGTAAGTGCGAGCATCAGATTAGCCCCGCGCACAGCCGCGCGGTTGAACTCGAGCTTGGTATCGAGTGTCGCAGCGGCCTTGATCTCAGCGAGCGCTGCCTCTGTGAGATTGTCCGCGTCCGCCTTCGCCGCAAACAGTCGGCTCTCAATTGCACGCCGGACGGCGAGCATTGCCTGACCGAGGCACTCATTGCCCAGTTTGGTCAGTTGGCGCATCGCCGCGGCTCGAGCGTCGCGCCGTTGGCCGTCCGAAAGAATCGAGCGTCTCTTAGCGAGTTGGCGTGCGGATTTGCCCTCATGGATGGGGTTCAGCACAAAGGGACCGGCCTCGGCCACCACCATCTCAATTCCGTCCTCGACAAGTGTGGCAAACAGCATCTCAGGCGTACCCGTCCGGTGAAGTAGCGGTTCGGCTGATGATATTGTGTTTTTACGCCGAG